>JASHVQ010000065.1 GCA_030044485.1 Methylovirgula sp.
GGGAGTCGCCGCTGCGGCGGCTGCCGCCGCAGCGGCCGCGGCCTGCGCCTCTTGGTCGGCTTGGCGCTTGGCCTCGTCCGCGTCGCGTTCGGCTTGCGCGCGGTTCAGCTTTTCGAGCTCGGCGGCGCGCCGCGCCGCGTCTTCGGCGCGCAATCTGTCGGCCTCGCGGTCGCGTTCCGCCTCCAGCCGGCTCACGAAAAAGGCGTGTTCATGCACGTCGAATTCCTGGGCCTGGATGCGGGCGCTTTCGCGCGCGATGGCGCGCGCCGCGAGCGCGTTGACGAAACTCGAGGCATCGAGCGTCGGCGCGGGATCGGCGATGCTTCCGTTCCAGGCAAGCGTGACTTGCGGCGGCGCGCCGCTCCAATTCTTGGGCAGGCTCAAGAGAGCGAGCGCGCTCTGCTGATTGAGGCTCATATCGCGCAGATCGACCGCCGCCGTCAGAATTGCGCCGATGCCGGGCGCGTTTGGCGCGCCGCCTTTCTGAGACAGGCGCAGAACGCCGGCCGCAAGCCCGGCATCGAACGTGGTCTTGCCCAAGTCAAGCGGTTCCTTGGCGAACTCGGCGAGCAGCGCCCGGTCGATCTCGGTTTCGTCGATGGCAAGCTGATCCTCTTCGACCGAATAGAAGATGCGCCCCAAGGCGCCGGGATCGCTCTCCGGCAGAACGAGGTCGGAAAACGCGACCGTGCCGGAACCGGCAAGCCCGGCTATCAGTGCGGCGGCGCTGTCGCCCGTGCCGACGAGATCGAGATCCGCCGAAAGCCGGCCGCGCGCGCTCGGCAAGTCGAGATCGCAATCGCGCAAATGCAGATTGCCCTGCGCCGCGGCGGTCGCGCCGTCGCGCCGCAAGGTCAGATCGGCTTCGGCCTGGCCGGCGCCGATCTGCATGGCAAGTTTATTGACGCCGAGTTCCAATCCGTTCGCGTTGCTGCTCATGGCAAGATCGAATTGCGCATTCTTGCCGGAGATCTGCGGCCAGGCCGAGAGATTGGCGACGCGCATCGCGATATGCATGGGCGGCGGGGTGATTTCGACGGGGGCGAATTTGGCGTCGGACCAGAGCGCCCCGGGCTTTGCCTGTTGCTGCGCGCCGAGCGCCAGGCCGAAGAGGTCGCTGAGCGACAGAGTATCGGTCTGCAACGCACCCTCGAGGCCCTCCTGCGCGCTGTAGAGGAGACGGCCGGCGATCCGGTCGCCGCCGAACATTCCGCTAAGATCGCTCAGAGAAATCTTGCCGCCGCCGGCATCGAGCGTGGCGCCAATATCGACGGGAAGCGCGGTCGCGAAATCGGGAAGCGCAAAGGCCGTGGCGCGCATCAGGTCGGAGAGGTCGCCGCTCGTCAGCCTTACGCTTCCCGCCGCGCGCGGCGCGGCAAGATCGGGATCGACGCTGCCGCGGAACGCGAACGTCGTCCCGGCAAGCAAGGCGCTGAGACTCGTCTCGAGATGGCGGCTGCCATGCGCCTCGATTTCGATCGAACCGGGCCCCACGCCGCTCAACGGCAAGGTCGAGACTCCGATCTGGCGCAGCAACGCAGTGGAGTCCTTGGCGTCAAGGCGCAGCCTGAGATTGAAATCGCCGGGGCTGTCGGGATCGGGCATGGCCTTGCCCGATATGTCGGTTGGCCCGAAATTGCCGGCGATGTTAAGGCCGTTGAGGCCGAGCGTGCGCCCGGCAAGCTTGGCGTCGGCGGCGAAGTCCAGATGCGCCGGCGAAAAATCTCCCGCATTGGCGGCGAGAAAATCCAGCGCCGGAGCGGACGCGAAACGGCGAATGAGTCCGAGGAGTCCGTCAAGACGTTCGGCATCGAGCTTGGCCGCGATCTTGCCGCCCGCGTCGTTCCATTGGCCGGTTGCCGAAAGATCCGCGCCGTCGAGGCCGCTGGCCGAGAATTCTTCAAGATTGGCGTCAGCTCCGCTGCGGTCGAATTTCAAATTGATGCTGCCGGCGTCGATCTCGCCCTCCCCCAGGCCGTCGAGCCTGACCGCATGTGCGTCGAGGCGCAGCGCCAGGTCCATCGCCTTCGTCTGCCGCGCCAGCGCCGAAAAATCCGGCAGCGTGTCGATTTCGAGTTTCGGCGCCGCAAGGTCCACGAATAGCCGCGCCGGCTGCGCGCCGAGCGCCTCGGTATAGGCGAGCGTGCCGGAAAGCGCCGAGCCGTTGACGTTGAGCGAAAGATCGCTGCCGACGAAGCCGGCTCCCGAGACGATCGCCTTGCCGGCCGCCGCGAAGGAATGAACCGGCAGAGCGACGGGCGGGACGGCTTGCGGCAGGCTCGCCGCCAGCCATTCTTTAAGACGCGTCACGTCGTCGGCGCGCGCCTCGACCCTGCCTTGGAAACCGGGCGCGACGCCCGTTTCGACCGCGCCGTCCGCGGAGACATGCGACAATCCCGGCCCGTCGGCGGCAAAGCGCACGCTCGCCGTCTCTTTGCCCGAGATGGAGAAAGCGCCGCTGACGTTGCCCAACGTATCGCCGCCGAGAAGCACGGAATCGGCCGACCATTCGAGCGAAAACGGCAGACCGGACGGCGCCAGATCGCGGGAGGAGGCGAGCCTTCCCAGAATGCCGGCGAGGCGTTGCATGGCGGGCGGCGCGCCATCGCCGCCGAGCAGCTTGTCGAGATCGACCTGCTGCGCCTTGAGTTGCAGAGCGGCGTGAGGCAGGCGGCGGAAATCGAACTGCGCGGCGCCATTGAGACTTACGAGATTATTTTCGTCGCCAAGCCGCAGCTCGATATTGGAAAGCACGGCCTGACGGAGATCGGCATGCAACGGGCTGGACAATTGCCAAGGCAGCGCGACGGGCTCGCCCATATGGCCTGCGAGCGCCACCACCCCGTCGATTGCGGGCAAAGCGCGCGGCGCAAAAATCAGATCAGCATCGAGATCGGCGCCCGGATGGCCTTGGCTCGCCTCTACGGTGAGCTTGAAGTGCAGCCTGTCGCCTTGGCGCTCGCCCGTCGAGAAATTGAAGGATGTCGGCTCGCCGCCGATCGCGAACTGGCCTTCTCCATCGAAGGGACCGGTCAGCGCGCTGGCCTCCGCGGTGAGCCCGATATTGTCGAAGGCGAAACTGCGCCCCGTCGCCGGATCGTCGATGAGGATGCGCCCGTCCTCGACGGCGATGCGCTCGAACTGCATCTGCTCGGCGACGCCCGCCGGCATCGGCAGCGCGATGGAATCGTTTTCGATGCGCAGCCGCAATTGCGGGCGCACCAGCCGCGCTTCGACGAAATCCACTTCCCCGCGCATCAGCGGCGGCAGAGCGATTTCGAGATGCAGCTCGTCGGCGCGAATGTCGGTGCCGGCTTTGGGGTCGGCGACTTCGACATTGGCGAGCTGAAGATAGGGGGTGGGCAGAAGCTTGAGATCGATGTCGCCGCGAATCTTCACTTGCTGTCCGATGAGATGCGACAATTGCGTCTCGATCAGGCTGCGCTCCGCCGTCCAGTCGACGAAATACGGCACCGCCAAAGCGGCGGTGAGAATGACGACGAGCACACTGGCGAAAATTGTGAGAATGTCGCGCAAGCTACCCGCCCGAGGCGCTCAATTTGAGGACCCGCCGAGCCTACACCCGCGGGCCTCGACGCCACGACTGCAAATATAGGGCTTTTCGTGGCGGCAGAGTGGCCGCCGGAGGCGGCTTCCGTTCCTGGCGCACCGCGACGAAAATAATGCGCCCGGCTCGTTCAGTTCTTGTTCTTGTCGACAAGCTTGTTGGCGCCGATCCAGGGCATCATGGCGCGCAATTTGGCGCCGATTGCCTCGATGGGATGCGCCGCCGACTTGGCGCGCATGGCCTTGAACGAGGTCTGGTTGACTTTGTTCTCGAGCATCCAGTCGCGCGCGAAGCGGCCGGATTGGATGTCGGCAAGCACCCGCTTCATCTCCGCCTTGGTCTCCGGCGTGATGATGCGCGGGCCGCTGACATATTCGCCATATTCGGCGGTGTTGGAGACGGAATAGTTCATGTTGGCGATGCCGCCTTCGTAGATCAGATCGACGATCAGCTTCACTTCATGGAGGCATTCGAAATAGGCCATCTCTGGGGCGTAGCCGGCTTCGACCAAAGTCTCGTAGCCGTTGCGGATCAATTCCACGAGGCCGCCGCAGAGGACGACCTGCTCGCCGAAGAGATCGGTCTCGCATTCTTCGCGGAACGTCGTCTCGATGATCCCGGCGCGGCCGCCGCCGATGGCCGCCGCATAGGAGAGGGCGAGTTCGTGGGCATTGCCCGAGGCGTCCTGCGCCACCGCCATCAGGCAGGGCACGCCCCCGCCGCGTTTATATTCGGCGCGCACCGTATGGCCCGGACCCTTGGGGGCGACCATCGCCACGTCGAGGTCGGGACGCGGCTCGATCAGATTGAAATGAATGTTGAGGCCGTGCGCGAACATCAGCATCGCGCCCTGTTTGAGATTGCCGGCGAGATGGGCGCGATAGAGATCGCCCTGCAATTCGTCGGGCGTCAGCATCATCACGACGTCGGCGCTCTTGGCGGCCTCGGCGACGGACTTGACGGCGAGCCCTTCGGCCGCCGCCTTTTTGGCCGAGGCCGAGCCCTCGCGCAGTGCGACGCTCACGTCCTTGACGCCCGAGTCGCGCAGGTTGAGCGCATGCGCGTGCCCCTGGCTCCCATAGCCGATGATGGCGACTTTCTTGCCTTTGATCAGATTGAGGTCGGCATCCCGATCGTAATAGACGCGCATGTTGACTCTGTCCTCATCTAAGCGTGCACGAGGTGACCGCGCGGCGTTCGCTCAGCGCCATATCCCGGCCTTCGCGGAAGTCAAAGATTGGCCACCGACGCTCTCCGCCTCTTGAAGAAAAAATCGCTGAACAGGTGATCGGGGGCCGTGTTGTTATGCATGGACTCCGTGGTCCTTCCCATCCACAGGCTCGAAACCCGGCGGCTCTTGAAGGCAAGCACCGGCTCGGCCGGCTGATCTTTCTTCCAGACGATCCTTGCCACATCGGCGTAGTTTTCGTCCACAAACATCGAGCGGACGGCGGCGAAAGGACGCCCCGTCGGCAATGCCCCCGCGAAAGCGACGGCGAGGGTGCATTCATGCGCGTCGACCTTGCGCAATGTCAGCCTCGCCCATCCGCCGTCCACGAAATCGAGCCGGAAACTGCGGGTCGGCGGATCGAAACGGATTTCCTTGATAGCGACATAGGGACGCCCGGCGTCGTTTTCGACGGGTCCGATGAGGACGGATGATCCGTAGCTGGTCAGACGCATCTTGCCGTAAGGCAGCGGGCGCAAGCGCCAATATCCGTCCGCCGGATAGAAGGCCATGATCTGTTCGCCCTTGCCTTTTGAACTTATCCAGACCTGCACGAG
>JASHVQ010000066.1 GCA_030044485.1 Methylovirgula sp.
GAAATCCAGGGCGAAGCTTTGGAAATGCTTTCTATTTTCAAGACACGTAAAGTTGATAGCCTGGCCGACCTGCTGGCCTTCGATCGGCGCCTCAAGGCTCGCAACCTCAATCCCGGGACGAGCGCGGATCTTACTGTGGCGACGCTTTTCGCCGCCCGGCTGGACGGCATCTTGCTCCAGCCTCGCAATGATGCTTGAGTTGGCGCGCGGGGGATAATCCGCCGCTATCTGGCCAACCGGCCCGTCCAAGATGTGCTGGCAATGCTTCGCCGCAATGCCGGCGCATAAGGGCGTTCACGACAGGGATAGGCGTTTGACTGCCGAGCATCTCGGTAGGGTTGAGTGTTTCACCGGAGGAAAATGATTATGGCCAAGATAACGAAGTTGGGTGTTGGAGAATCGCTCGTCGGCGAGGGCAATGAAGTTGCGCATATCGATCTTCTTATCGGGCCGCGCGGCAGCGCCGCGGAATCGGCCTTCGCCAATGCGCTGGTCAACAATAAAGACGGGTTCACCACGCTGCTCGCGGTGGTCGCCCCCAATCTGCTCGCCAAGCCCGCCACCGTGCTTTTCAACAAAGTCACGATCAAGGGCGCGAAACAGGCCGTCCAAATGTTCGGCCCGGCGCAGCATGCGGTGGCGAAAGCCGTCGCTGACAGCGTCGCCGAAGGCGTGATCCCCGTTGAAGAAGCCGACGATCTCTTCATTGCGGTCGGCGTGTTCATCCATTGGGAAGCCGACGACGACAAGAAGATCCACGACTTCAACTATCGCGCCACGAAGGAAGCGATCTCGCGCGCCGTCAAGGGCGAACCCAAGGCTTCCGAAGTCGTCGCCAAGCGCGACACCGCGAAACATCCTTTCTCGCCGGCCTGACGCGCCAATCGCGCCGCGTTCAGGAAAGGCCAGGGGAGCTTTCGGGCTCCCCTTTTCTTTGCGCTGCTCTTTTCGCCGCGAGGGCGAGATGCGCGGCGCCGATCCGGCCGTCGTGCAACGCCGAGGCTGTGAGCACGCCGCCAATTCCGGCCTGCGCCAAAAGCTGAAGATCCCGCGGAGCGTGCAGGCCGCCGGCGGCAAAGATCGCATGCCGGGCGCCGGCCCTTGCGCGGAACTCGTTCAGCCGGCGCAAATCCGGACCGGCACCGCTGCCGACCCGCGCCAGGCTCATCACGATGACGCGGTCCGGCCAAAGCGTCTCGTCTTCGGCAAGGCGCGCCGGCCCTTGCAATCGGTCGCCGCGAAAATCGAGCGACAAGAGGCTGCGCGGCAGGTCGCGGAGCGCGGATAGAAGCTTCTCGTCGCGCAGGCTTTCGCTGCCGAGCACGAGATCGCCGCGATATTTGGCGAGCCAGGCGGAGGCCGCGGCGCGGGTGCCGATCCCGGCGTCGACCCAGAAATTCACGTCGGGAAACGCCGCCTCGAGCTCGACGAGGCAGGCGGCGTGATTGCCCGTGCCCTGGATCGCATCGAGATCGGCGACATAGACCGTCGGGAACGGATAGAGGGCGCGAAATCCTCTAACCACGTCGGCTGGGCGGCTCGAGGCAGCGAGCGGCGTCTTGATGGGCGCATAAAGGTGGCGCTCGCCTCTTTGCGCGCGCACCACCAAGCCGCCCTTCAAATCGACGACGGGAATGACCTGCAAAAGCTTGCTCCGCTTCGCCGGCGAAAGCTCCCATGCTAGAGCATTTCGGCGGGAAACGTTCGACATCCTATGGCAAATATCATCGGTTGGGACATTGGCGGCGCGCATCTGAAGGGGGCCCGGCTCGAGGGCGGACGCATCGTCGAGGCCGTGCAAATCGCCTCTCCGCTGTGGCTCGGTCTTGCCGAACTCGATCGCGCCTTCGGCGCGGCCAAGGCGGCGCTGGGATCGGCCGATACCCATGCGCTGACAATGACCGCCGAACTTTCCGACGCTTTTCCGGATCGCGCGGTCGGCGTCGCGGCCATTGCCGAGATCGCCGCGCGCCAGCTCGCGCCGCGAAAGCTGCTCTTTTACGCGGGCGATTTCGGTTTCGTCGGCGCGGAAGCCGTTGCCGAAAAGACTGAGGCGATCGCTTCGGCCAATTGGCATGCGAGCGCGGCGCTCGCGGCGCGCCATTACCCGGATGCGCTCTTCGTCGACATGGGATCGACCACGACCGACATCATCCCGATCCGCGCCGGACGGATCGCGGCGCGCGGCTACAGCGACGGCGAGCGCATGGCCTATGGCGAATTGGTCTATGCGGGCGTGGTGCGCAGCTTTCTGATGGCCGGCCTGCGTCTCGTTCCATTTGCGGGGCGCTGGGTGACGCTCATGAACGAATGGTTCGCCAATGCCAGCGACGTCTATCGCATTCTCGGGGAGCTCCCGGACGGCGCCGATCAGATGGCCACTGCCGACGGACAGCCGAAAACCGTCGAAGCCTCGCGCGCCCGCTTGGCGCGGCAGATTGGTTATGACGCAAAGGATGTCGCCCCGGGGGCGCTCACGCAATTGGCGCGGTTTTTCGGCGAGGCGCAGCTGCGCGAAATCACCGACGGCGCCTATCTCGTCCTCTCGCATGCGGAACTCGACGCCCAGGCGCCGATTGTCGGCGCGGGCGTCGGGCGCTTTGTCGTGAGAAAACTTGCCGGGCGTCTGGCACGTGCCTTCGTCGATTTCGACGCGCTGCTGCCGGCCTTGCCGCAGATCCGCGCCAAGGCGGCCGATTGCGTGCCGGCCTGCGCCGTAGCCTTGCTGGTCGCCGGCCAAAGCGGGTAGCCGTTCATAGATTGCTCTTGCGCCGGTGCCGCGCGACGGCACGTTCACGCCTGCGACATGGGCTTCGGCGCAAGCGCAAAATGCGCCGCGATCTTCTCCATGAGCCAGCTCCAGGCTTGCATCTCTTCCGGTCCCGCGGTCTTTTCGATTGCGACCTGCAGATAGGCGATTTCCCGCTCGATTTTCTCGCGTGGCAGAAAGTCTAGGCGGCTGGCGAGCACCGCGAGTTCGAGCACCGCGGCTTTCGCCCGATTGAGACCTTCAAATGGCGCATGATGTACGCGGCGCAGCACGCGGCAGATAAAACGCGGCCGCTGCGGATCGTCCTCGACGCGAAGGACTTCGAGTTCTCCATGCGCGAGCGCCGCTTCGAGCCGCGGAACCGGGAACGCCTCAAGTGGGAGCAGGGGCCATTCGCGCCGGCCGGTCAGGCAACCCGCGAAAATCCGCACGTCGTCGACATAATTGGCGACGGCGAAAGGAACCTCCTGGAGATTGGCGAGCGTGGTCGAAGGACGAAACGGTGCGATGATCCAATCTTCGCCCGAAGCGATCAGCCCGAAGGGCGCGATATGCACGTCGCCCGCCGCATTGGCCGTCGTGACGATCACCTCGCGGATCATCGGCATCAGCGTTCCGCCTTGGCGCGCAACGTGTGGCCGATCGCCCGCAGCCGCGTCAAATCTTCTTCGACTCGTTCGACGGCGACGCCGAAGTCGAGCGGCTCGTCCTGGATATAGCGTTTGCCGAGCGCCAAGGCGATCTCCGCCTTGGCAAGCTCGGTGCCGAGATAGAAGGCGTGTGCCGGATCTTCGGCGACGGCGAGAAATGGATAGAGCGCCATGGCCTCGCGCGCCACGTGATGGGCGTCGCGATTGTAGAGATGGATTCCATCTTCGGCGACCTCGACGCGGTAGTTGGAATCGCGCACGTCCTTGGCGCGCTCCTCGATTTCTGCCGGCGTGGAAAGAAACGGCTTCATGTCGTGGACTTGACTGAGGCCGGCGCCGAAACCCTTGGGCAAGGCTTGTTCGGCATGCGCCGCATACATCAGACGGCGGGCCGCGTCGTGTTCGGCCAGCGTGCGGCGCGTATGCGCACTGACCTGCACCACGAGCACGTTACGGATCGAAAGTTCGGAGCAAAGCCCGAGCAGCAAGGCCGTGACGCCGCTCGAATCCGCTTCGGTAAGCTCGGTGAGGTTGCCGGTTCCCATCATCATCGGCGCTTCGGGCAGCATGCGGCGCGTCTCGATGTAGCGCTGAACGGACTGGGCGAAACCGAAATGGATGGGGTCGAGAATCGGATCGAGAATAAAGGAAATGTCCTCCGCGGCCGCGGCTTCCGCGACGCGCTTCAGCGAACCGAGATCCGAATGCGGCTGTGGAATCAAGATCGGCGTCACAGGATAGTGGCGCGCGATGTCGAGGCTCGACTCGGTGAGGCTCAAGAGATAATTCGCACCCGCCTTCGCGCCACGTTCGAGTTCCTCGGCATTGGCCGAATCGACGCTGACGGCGTGTCCCGCCGCCTTCAAGGCGCGGACGCCGTCTTCGAGATGCGGAAAGGGCGTATCCGGCAGGCAGCCGAGATCGATGACATCCGCTCCGGCGCGGCGCATGGCTTCGGCGCGCGCCAAGATTGCGTCCACCGTCAGTGCCGAAGCGTCGACGATCTCGCTGAAGATGCGGATCTCGTGGCGGGACAGATCGACCTTGCGCCCGCCGCGCCCGAAAAAGCCGGGCAGATCGCCGAGCTCGTCCGGCCCGCGTTCGAATGCGACGCCGACCTCGCGCGAGAGGGCCACGACGTCGGCGCGGCAACGGCCCGGCAGGATGACGCGATCGGCGTCGAGCGGCTGAGGGAGGCGGCGAAGAATGATCGCCTCGGTCATCAGCGCCGCCACTTTGACGCCGATGTCGTGCACGCGCCACGTAAAGGGCAGCGGGCCGAGGCCCGTCATCAGCTTGACGAGCCGCGGATAGGCATAGTGCCCGGTGAGCAGAAGTATGCGTTCCGTCATGATCGATCCGGATCACCCGATCTCCGGCCATTATCCGATTTTCGCGCGCGTTCGGCAAAGCCGCTCAAGGCAGCCGCAGGCGGGCGCCGGGCACCTGTCCCTGCGCCAAGAGCGTCGCGGCGGAATTGAGCCAGCCCGGGCCGGCGACGAAAATTTCGGCGCCGCTTGCCGCGCCGAACTGCGCGAACGCGGCGTCAAGCATTTTTGCGCGCTTGAGTTCGCCGAGGCCGATGTGCAGCTTCGAGCCGACATCGGCGCTTTTGATGAGCAGCAGTTTCTTTATCCGCAACTCGCCGGCCAGCCAGGCCGACAGCGTGTCCGACGTGACGTTCCAGGATCTTGGAAGCGCCGCGTCGAGCGTCTCGGGATCGGGCGCCCAGCAGGCGATTTTGTTCGTCCGCAGGGCGCGCCGCACCGCGGCGAGGCTGCCTACGCAAGAAAGCCGCGGCCAAAGCGCGGCAAGCGCCAATGCGTATTGGCGCATGGCGAGCAACGCCATGTCGTGCGCCACCGCGTCGCCGAAGCGCATCTTGGTCTGCATGCTGCGCACCGTATCGGCGAAGGCGCCGCCGCCCGGCACCAGCACCAGCGGGCCTTGATAGCGATCGAGCGCCGCAAGCCAGGCGGTCAGCTCGGGCGAGCCGGCGAGGCTGCCGCCGACCTTTGCCACGAGCGGACGCGGCGGTTTGGGGGAAGGCAGGCGCAAGGCGACGCCCGCCTAATCGCCCCGCGAAGCGCCGAGATCGGAGAGCTCCGCGAAAAGCTGCCGCGACTTGCCCGAGGCGGCATGCCGCTCGCGCCGGATCTCGACGCCGACGCTCCCCTCGATGACATCGAGCTTTTCGACGCGGATGGTGACGCAATCCACGTCGCGATGCGCGAGCAGCGCATCGGCGATCCTTTCGGCCAAAGTCTCGACGAGATCGATATGGCCGCGCGCGAGGATCAGCCGGATCGCATCGATGACGAGATCGTAGGAGAAGACGTCGCGCATGTCCTCGGCGTGGCGGCTGGCGTTGCGAAGCTCGACGTCGACGTTGAAGCGCACGCGCTGCGTCCGGTTGCGCTCGAAATCATAGGCGCCGATCGAAACGGGAAGAACGAGATCGCGGACGAAGACCTTGTCGCCTTCCTTCTTGCGCTCGGCGTCGAGCGCATAGCCGCGCGCCGAGAGAAAGCGCCAATCGACCTGCGGCTCCTCGCTGAATTCACGCAGGCGCGTTTCGCGGGGGATGAGATCGCGCACCAGCTTGACCTGCATCGCATCGATCTGCTTCGTCCTTTTGTGCCCCGCGCAGAGCGCGCCGCGAAAGCCAAGAACGTCGGGCGCAAGCGGCAGGAGCCGAGAAATGTCGGGCGGCTCGAGCGATCCGGCGAGCCCGGCCATCAATTTCGCCGCGTGGCAGAGATCCACGAATCTTTCGAGGCCGGCAATATCGACGTGGTCGAGGAGCCGCGAGCTATCTTTGCGCGCCGTATCCAGCATGGCGCCCTTGAAACCCGCCGCGGAAAGTTGCGGCAGCAGCGAGAAATCATGCGGCAGATCGGCAAAGAGAACGGCGACGAGATTGGTCTTTGGGGCGAGCGGCCGCAGGGAATCGAGGGCGGCCTGCGCCGTCGCCAGCTCGAAAAATCCGATCTTCAGGTAATCGACGCCTAAGTCCATGAGCTTCTCGGCCGCGGCGACGAGCGAAGCAGGGGCCAGATCCGGCTTGCCGACGACGGCGCTGACCGGTCGGCGCGCGCCGATCGCAGAAAGGGCGGCGCGAACAATTGCGTCGTCAAGCGCGCCGAGCGGCGCCTGCGCCGGGTCCTTGAGGTCGACGATATCCGCGCCCTCGACAAGCGCGACTCCGGCTTCCTTTGCGTTCGCCACGCTGGCGAGCATCAGCGTCATTGGCCACCGTCGAAACGGAAAATGGCGGGCAGGGCGATCGGCGGGCGCACGTTTAGACGACGTCCATGAACGAGGGATAATGGGCCGCAATTATAAGGGACGGCCCCCAAAGGGCAATCAATGGCGGCGCGGCTAAGCGCTCAAGGCCGCGGAAAGGGCGGCTGTTCTTGGAGGGGGTAACCGGCTTCCGACCAGCCTTCGGTTCCATCGGAGTACCAGAGGACATGCGTATAGCCCATGCTCTTGGCGCGCTTGGCGGCGTTCCAGGACATCCAGCAGTGCCGCAGGCAATAGAAGACCAAGGTCTTCGCCTTGTCGCCGCCCGTCGCCTGCGCGAGGCCGCGACGGAAATAGTCCTGGGTTATGGGCGCGAGCGCGCCATAGCCCGTGTCCGGCAGCCAAATGCTGCCTGGAATGTCGAAGCGCGGCTTGTCGCGCCAGAGCGTGCCGGGCGCGAGATTGGCGGGCTTTGGCGCCTGCGGCAGCGTATCGACAAAGATGGCGGCCCTTCTCGCCCAAAGATCATGCGCCTGCGTCACAGTAAGCGCCGGCGCGCCGTCAAGCGTCGCCGGCGTCGGCGCCTTGTAATCGGAAATGCGATAGCCGGCGATTTCCGCAACCGCGGCATCTGTCGCGCGCACCGCCGATGAAGCGGTCAGCCCGAGGCCCAGGGCGACGGCCAAAATATGCAACGCGGCAAGACGCATGAAAATCCGGGGCTTTGGCGGAACGGTGCCGATACATACATGATCCAAGAGTGCGATCAACCCAACGGCCGCATTG
>JASHVQ010000067.1 GCA_030044485.1 Methylovirgula sp.
TCGCCGGTTGCGTCCTGCTCGCGCGTCAGACCCAGATAGCTGATCGAGATCACCCGCTGCTCGGGGCCAAGGCCGCGGTCGCGATCGGCGAACGTATAAAGCTGTTCGACATAGCCGAGCGGGTGATGGGTCTGCCGCTCGACCCAAGCGCGCAGACCCGATTGGAGCGAACGATGCGTGAGTTCAAACGGGCCTGAGGGCAGGGCGCGCGCCTCTTGCAATGTGAGCACGCGCGGCTCGCCGCCAGTGACTGCGACCAGAACGGCGATGAGATCGGCGGCGATCCCGGACGCCGCGCTCGGAGAATCAGCGCTCGTGTCGCTGCCGGCCGCGGCGGGCGGGGAATGCAAGGCGCGTTCGGGCCTGCTCATCGGTCAATGTCCTGTTCGTCCGCGCCGGCGAAATCTATGCCGCCCAAAGGCCGCCGCCGGGATCCATATGCTTGGCCCGATCTTTGTGACGAGAACGCGCCGAACGAGAAGAATTTAGCCGATATCCAAAGCCAGCGCAGCAATGGCATGGCGCGGCCAGCGCCAGGGCGCGAGATAGATCGCATCGCCGCGCAGCGTCAAGCGCGCCGCCCATGGGTTGGCGGCGAGCCAAAAGGAAGCGGCGCGCGACATGCGGCGGCGCTTGCGGGCGTCGATTGCGATCATGGCCTCGACCAGCGTCGGGCGGCTCTTGACTTCGACGAATGCGATTGCGTCGAATTTGCGCGCGATGAGGTCGATCTCGCCGCCGTCAATGCAATAACGCCGCGCCAAGATGCGGTAGCCCTTGAGACGCAGAAAGAGGGCGGCGGCGCCTTCGGCGCGCCGCCCTGAGGCGAGCGCGCGGCGTCTTTTGCCCTCAACGGGTCCGGGCTGCGAGTTCGACCGCACGGGCATAGACTTTACGGCGCGGCTGACCGGTCTCCGCCGACACGACGGCCGCGGCCTCTTTCACCGACAACGTTTGCAGCGCTTGGCCGATACGTCGGTCGAGTTCGGCGCTCTCGATCCGTGCCGCGCCTTCCGGCGGCGGACCGACCAGCAAGACAATTTCGCCCTTTGGGGGCTCGGCGGCGAAGACCGCCGCGGCAAGCTCCGGTAGGGTCCCGCGCCGCACGGTCTCGAAAACCTTGGTCAATTCGCGCGCCAGCGCCGCGTCGCGCGGCCCAAGCACGGCAGCGAGATCGGCCAAAGTCTCCGCCACGCGGCGGGAAGATTCGAAAAAGACCAAGGTTCCGGGAATGGCCGAAAGCGCCGCGATCCTTTGACGCCGGGCGGCGCTCTTCGGCGGAAGAAAGCCTTCGAAGAAAAACCGATCGGTCGGCAATCCGGCAACCACCAGTGCGGTCAGCACGGCGGAGGCTCCGGGCACCGAAGTCACAGCCAGGCCTTGCGCCAAGGCGTCACCGACGAGTTTGTAGCCGGGGTCCGAGATCAATGGCGTGCCGGCATCGGAGACCAGCGCCAGCGCCGCGCCATTCGCCAGCCGGGCCAGCAAATGCGGGCGCATGACCTCGGCATTATGTTCGTGATAGGCGACAAGCGGCGTTGCTATGCCATAATGAGCGAGCAAGGTTTTGGTGACGCGCGTATCCTCGGCGATAACCGCATCGGCCGCGGCCAGGGTCGCGAGGGCGCGGAGAGAAATGTCGGCGAGGTTGCCTATGGGGGTTGCGACCACATGCAGGCCAGCCGAGAGGCGCTCGGCTTCGGCCCTAAGGCCAAAGGCGGTGAAGGTCGCCGGGGTCTGCGCCGAGCTCTCCGGCCTGTTGTTGGCGTTCATAGGGATCTGCGGGATCTGCCGAGCGTTCTATATATCGTCCAGGCGTTTTATTTATAGAACAATCGCGAGTCGATCACAAGCTCGCCCGGGGGCGTTGCGTTCGTTTACTTTCGATTGCCGGAAAAGCGATATATGTCTGAGCCACTAGGCGGCGCGAACGCGCGAAAGGTCGCCCGGCGATCGAAAGCGGCCCCTTCTGTCGTTGCAACGCGGCTTGTCCTCGGACGCGCCGAGAGGAGTTTCGCCTTGGTCAAGGGCTCTGCCGAGCTTTTCCGCGATCCGAGGGGTTTTGGCCATTTATTGCTAGCGGCTGCCATGGCTCTGGCTCTCGCCTCGTGCGGATCCTCTGGGCAGAGCGCGGGCAGCGATTTCGTCGCCGCCGCGCCGGTCACTCCCGTTCAATCCGAGCCCCTGCCGGGACCGGGCGGCGCGCCGGGTCAGCAAACGCCGGCGACACCGCCCAGCGGCGATCAGATCGGCACTGGACCGATACATGTCGCGATGATCCTGCCCCTGACGCAAGGCTCGGCGCCAAGCGTCGTCGGCACGTCGCTGCGCAACGCCGCCGATCTCGCCGTCTCGGAGACGGGCGGCAACGACGTCACGATTTACCTGAAGGACGATCAGTCAAGCCCGGACGGCGCGCGGGCCGCGGCGCAGGCCGCCCTTGCCGAAGGCGACGAACTGATCTTGGGCCCGCTCTTTTCGCCGGACGTCCGCGCCGTGAGCGACATTGCCCAGCCTGCCGGAAAGTCCGTCGTCGCCTTCTCGACCGATACATCGACCGCCGAGCCCGGCGTTTATCTTCTTTCGTTCCTGATCGAGAACTACGTCGACCGGATCGTCGATTACGCAGCTTCCCAAGGCAAGAAATCCTTCGCCGCGCTCATCCCCGACAACGACTACGGCCAAGTCGCCGAAGCCGAGTTCCAGCAATACGCGGCGCGCCGCGGTCTGCGGGTGATGGGCATGGAGGATTACCAGCCGCAAACGCTCAACGTCGCCGTGCAGAAGATCGCGGCGCTCGGCAATCAGATCGACACTCTGTTCATCCCCGAACAGGCCGATGCCATGCCGGCCATGGCGCAGGCGCTCACCGCGGCCGGTATCGATTCCCGCAGGGTGCAAATCCTCGGCACGGGCCTTTGGAACGATTCGCGCGTGCTGAGCCTGCCGGCGCTGCAAGGCGCCTGGTTCGCGGCTCCCGACAACAGCGGCTTTACGGCTTTTGCGGCGCGCTACCGGGCGCGCTTCAACTCCGACCCGACGCGCATCGCCACTCTCGGCTATGACGCGGCCTCGCTGGCCGTGGCCCTGGCGCGCCGGCCGGGCCCGGATCATTTCACACAAGACGTGCTGACAAGCCGCGCCGGCTTCAACGGCGTCGACGGCGTTTTCCGTTTCCTGCCCAACGGGCGCAACGAGCGCGCCCTGGCGATCTTGCAGATCAACAACGGCACGACGGCGCAGCTCAGTCCCGCGCCGCGCAATCTCGCCTCCAATTCTTCGGCGACTTAAGCCGCGAGATCGGCGACCACGGCGTCGAGCACCGGGAAACCATCGGCGCTGACCCTGAGCCGGCCGCTGGGGGTGACTTCGACCATGCCTTCGGAGACGAGCGAGGCGATCCTGTCTGGATCGAGCCTTTTGCCCGCCACGGCTTCGAAACGCGCCGGCTCGATTCCTTCCGAAAGTCTCAGCCCCATCAGAAGGAATTCGTCGCCCTGTTCTTCGCTCGACAGGATTTCGTTCTCGACGAGCGCCTGTCCGTCCGTCTCGACCACCGTCAGCCACATTTCGGGATGGCGTTCGGTCGCCTGCGCGCGCCGCCCGTGCGGCGTCATGATGCGCCCGTGCGCGCCGGGACCCACCCCGACATATTCGCCGTAGCGCCAATAGATGAGATTGTGGCGGCTCTCCGCGCCGGGACACGCATGGTTCGAGACTTCGTAGGCCGGCAGGCCGGCGGCGTAGGTCAACTCCTGCGTCACGTCCCAGAAGGCGCGTCCCGTATCGGCGTCGGGCATCGGCAGCTTGCCGGCCTTATAGAGTTTCTCGAAGATCGTGTCGGGCTCGATCGTCAGCTGATAGAGCGACAGATGATCGCGAACGCGCGCCAGCGCCGCCTTCAATTCGGCTTTCCATGCATTCAAGCCTTGCTGCGGGCGCGCATAGATGAGATCGAACGTATAGCGCTCGAAAACCGAGGAAGCGACATCGAGCGCGGCACGCGCTTCGGCGGCATTGTGCAAGCGGCCGAGCATTTTCAGATCGGTGTCGTTGAAGGACTGGACGCCGATCGAAACGCGATTGACGCCGGCGGCGCGATAATCGCGAAAACGGCCCGCCTCGACACTCGACGGATTGGCCTCGAGAGTGACCTCGACCGCGGGAGCGTGCGGCCAGAGACGGGCGATTTCTTCCAGGATTGCGGCAACGCTCGAAGCCCTCATCAGCGACGGCGTGCCGCCGCCGAAATAGACCGAGCGCACGACGCGATCCTTCGTAAGGCTGGCACGATGCCTGAGCTCGGCGGCGATCGCCGCGACGAACCGCTTCTCGTCGACCGCCTCGGAGCGCACATGGCTGTTGAAGTCGCAATAAGGACATTTCGCAAGGCAGAACGGCCAATGCACATAGATCCCAAAGCCGGGATCGGCATGGAGGGGGACGGGCTTGAGCATACCGCCTTATGTCACGCCGCGCTGAGTCGGTCACCTGCGAGGGTACCCCTGCCCACATGATGTTGGCGGGCGGGCTCGGGTCGTCCGCCGAAGGCGCAACTGGACCTGGGGCGCCGCCGGACGTATTCGATACGGGGCATCTTTGGATGGCCGAGGAAGGCTCGATGGAACCTGTTCTTCCCGAGTTCGAGCTTGTTTACGAGAAGCTCAAAAGGCTGCGGGACTCGGGCTTTGCGCCGAGCGTGGTTCTGGACATTGGCGCTTCGAGCGGGGTTTGGTCCGGAACCTGTTCGAGGCTTTTCCCGGAAGCGGACTATTTTTTGGTGGAGCCGCAAACCTATCCTGAATACGCGCCCCTCGGCGATGCAAAGCATCATTGGATCCGCTCCGCAGTGGGGGCGAGGGAAGACATTATCGAATTGACCATTCCCGGGTCGGGAAGGCAGTCGAAGTTCAGCGCGCATGTGTTTCCGCCTCCGCAAGGTTCGACTCGCGCGCATACGCCCGCAATAAAAATTTCACTGCCGCAGACGACGATCGACCGCCTGCTCGAACTCGGCAAGATCCAGCCCCCGCAATTGGTCAAATTGGACGTCCAGGGCTACGAGCTGGAGGTGCTGCGCGGCGCCAGTCGGCTATGGGACAGCGCGAAAGTTTTCTTTATCGAGACGAGCCTCTATCGCTATTGGGAGGGTGCGCCGGTCATTGCCGATGTCGTGAGTTTTTTCCGCGAGCACGGTTTCCATTTCTTCGATTTCGCGGCCGAACACCGTGTCGGCCCCGCCGTGCTGTCTCAGTTCGATGTCATCTTTGTGAGCGGGCGTTCCGAGACGAACCGGCTGATGGACCCGGAGGGGCTCAAAAAGCCTTTCTGGGACTGAGAGCCGATCAGCCCGAGCCAGTCGGTCGGCGGAACACCTTGGTCGGGGAGCGCGTTTATAAGCTACGCGCTGCCGGCCTGGGCGACGCGGAAGCGACGTATGGGCGGCTCACGCCCACACGCGCAATGGGACGCGCCAAAGGTCACGTTCAGGTGGCGCCGAGAGCGTCCCTGCGAAATGCGCCAATCGTCAACCTGGAGGCGAACATGCAAGCGACGTGGAAGCCCTATGAGAAGCACGGCACACTGACCGAGCGCAGCGACCTGCCCGACAGCGTCTTCGCATTTCCCAAACAACGCAAGGAGCCGTTGACCGACGCGACCCATGTGCGAAATTCGATCGCCCGGTTCGACCAAATCATCGACGTTTCGGATGAAGATCGCGAACTGGCTTTTGCCAATATTCAAAAGGCCGCCAAGCACTATGGCATCGATATTACGGAAACCGATTGGACCCAGCTTGGAAGGACGCCCAGCACCGGACGCACGGCCGAGGACCGCAGAGACTCGGCACGCGAGGCCGCGGCGACCCGTAAGAGACATGAGAGTCAGCGGCACGGAGAATGATTGCGGGTAACGCAGAGTGATCGGCGATAATAGAGAGTTGCGACCCGCCGCGCCCTGTCTGCGAAGCTGGCGCTCCGGAGAGGTCGCCTCGGCATGCGTGCCAATGCAAGGAAAAATCGACCGCTTTGGTGCCCTGGAGAGGACTCGAACCTCCACGGCTTTCACCACTGGTACCTGAAACCAGCGCGTCTACCAATTCCGC
>JASHVQ010000068.1 GCA_030044485.1 Methylovirgula sp.
TTCTCCATCTGCGCGGTGCGCGCATTGAAGGCCTTGCAGAACTCCATGATGTTGAGGCCGCGCTGACCGAGCGCCGGGCCGATCGGCGGGGAGGGATTGGCGGCGCCCGCCGGCACCTGCAGTTTGATAAAGCCCGCGACTTTCTTTGCCATGACTTTGCTCCACGAAGCCCGGATCGCGCCGGGCGGTTGAGTTGCGTGGTGCGACGCGAGGCCGGTTGGCGGGCGGCCCCGTCTCCCACGCGCTTGCTCCGCCGCGCCGGCGGAATTCCGTCAGACCTTCTCCACCTGCGTATATTCGAGCTCGACCGGCGTGGCGCGTCCGAAGATCGAGACCGCCACCTTCACGCGTGAACGCGCCTCGTCCACCTCCTCGACCGTCCCGTTGAAGGAGGCGAACGGACCATCGGCGACCCGGACCGTCTCGCCGATCTCGTAAGTGATCGAAGATTTCGGCCGCTCGACGCCTTCGGCCACCTGCCCCTTGATCCGGTCCGCCTCGGCATCGGAGATCGGCATGGGCTTTTTGTCGGCGCCGAGAAAACCCGTCACCTTCGGCGTGTTCTTGATGAGGTGGTAGATCTCGTCCGTCAGGTCGCATTTGACGAGAACGTAGCCGGGAAAGAACTTCCGCTCCGAACTGACCTTCCTTCCCTTGCGCACTTCGACGACCTGTTCGGTCGGCACGAGGATCTCTTCGAACTTATCGGAAAGTCCGCGCTGGGCGGCCTGTTCGCGGATCGATTCGGCCACCTTTTTCTCGAAGTTGGAATAGGCGTGGACGATGTACCAGCGCATGCTCATGACTGACCCCGGAAAGCTCCTTTAATAATCAATGGCCGAGGCTCAAGATCAAATGAACCATCAGGCGCAGCGCCTGATCGACGGCGAGAAAGAACAGGCTCACGAGAATCACCATCAGGATGACAAGGCCGGTCGTAATCAGCGTCTCGCGCCGCGTCGGCCAGGTGACCTTGGTTGCCTCCTGGCGCACCTCCTGAAGGAATTGCAACGGGTTGACCATCGAAGTCGTGAATCCGGTGAATGTCGCGGCGGACGGCTTCGCGCTTCGTGGAGCTTATCGCGCCGGCTAAAAAAGTCGCGGCGCGGAGCCAGCCGGCCACGCGCCACACGATGCCATATAGTCTATGGGGCGAGCCTCGCCAAGTATTTTCAGCCGGGCGATCCCAAGAAGTCAAATCCCGCGCCGCAGCTCAGATCGCATAATCCTCATAGAAAGAATGCGGGTTGCGCAGCCTCATGAAGACCTGATCCCCGGCTTTGAGCGCCAAATCGCGGTAGGTCTGGATCGTCAGCGCGGCATCGACATGCTGCTGATCGTCGAGCCGCAAAAGCTCGACGTTCACCGCCGCCCCGGCGAAGCCGACATGTGTGACCTTGGCGGCGATGCCCAAGCCGTCGGCATTGTCCCTCGAAATCTCGACATCATGCGGCCGCACGAAGGTCGGCGGCGTCTCGCCCTGCCCGCGCCCCGCCCCGTCGTGGCGGGCGTGGAACAGATTGTAGCTTCCGAGGAAACCATAGACGAAAGGATTGGCCGGCCTTTCATAGACCTCTTCCGGCGGCCCGAACTGTTCGATCTTGCCGAGGTTCATAAGCGCGATACGGTCGGCGACTTCGAGCGCCTCCTCCTGGTCGTGGGTCACGAAAAGCGTGGTGACGCGGATCCGCTCATGCAGTTTGCGCAGCCAGCGGCGCAACTCCCGCCGCACCGTCGCATCGAGCGCCCCAAAAGGCTCGTCGAGCAACAGCACTTGCGGTTCGACCGCGAGAGCGCGCGCCAGCGCCACGCGCTGGCGCTGGCCTCCTGAGAGCTGGGCGGGATAGCGGCGCGCAAAATTCTGCAGCTGTACGAGGGCCAGAAGCTCTTCGACTTTGGCCTTGATCGCCGCGTTGGAGGGCCGTTGCCGCCAGGGTTTGGAGCGCAGCCCGAAGGCGATGTTCTCGAATACGCTCATATGTTTGAACAGCGCGTAATGCTGGAAGACGAAGCCGATGCGGCGCTCGCCAAGAGCGGTCGCCGAAACATCGGCGGCGTCGAAGAGAATCTTGCCGCCCGGATCGGGCGCCTCGATGCCGGCGATGATGCGCAGCAACGTGGTCTTGCCTGAACCGCTCGGCCCGAGAAGCGCGACGAGCTCGCCCGACTCGACCTTAAGACTCACGTCGTTCAGCGCTTGGAACGAGCCGTAGCTCTTGCTGATCTGCCGAACTTCGATGCTCATCGGGCTTCATTCTTTCGCGGCGGAAGCCGCCGCCTCGTCATGCCCGGTCTTGAATTCGACCGCGGCCTTTATGATCAGGGTGGCGACGGCGAGCAAAGCCAGCAACGTGGCGACCGAGAACGCCGCCTGCATATTATAGCCGTCCCAAAGCTTTTCGACTCTGAGCGGGATCGTGTCGTTGGAATCGATATGGCCGGAGACGACCGAGACCGCGCCGAACTCGCCGAAGGCGCGCGCCGTGCAGAGAATTGCGCCATAGAGCAGGGCCCATCTTATATTGGCGAGCGTCACGGTGCGGAAGGTGCGCCAGCCGCTGGCGCCAAGCGACAGCGCGGCGAGTTCCTCGTCCGAGCCCTGGCTGTCCATCAGCGGAATCAGCGCGCGTGCCACAAAGGGAAAGGTGACGAAGGCCGTCGCGATGACCATCGCCAGCGGCGTGAAGATGATGCCGGTGTAGCTGTTGGCGAAGGTGAACGGCCACCAATGGCCGGAAAATCCCTGCCAGGAAAGCGAGGCCGGGTCGGGCCAGGTTATCCGTGTCCCCCAGTCGCCGAAGATGCCGCCCCGCCCGAACCAGAGCACGAAAACGAGACCTGCGATCACCGGCGAGATCGAGAACGGCAGGTCGATCAAGGTCACGAGCAAGACCCGGCCGCGAAACCGGAATTTGGTGACAGCCCAAGCGGCGACCAGCCCGAAGACGATGTTGAGCGGCACGACGACGGCGGCAATGCCGCAGCTCATGCGGATCGCGCTCCAGGTGTGCGCCGCCTGATCGGCCAATTGATGCTTCTCGAACAAGGTGAGATGCGCGGCCGGATCGGTCGCGGGCGGAAAGAACACCTGCCAATAGGCGGCAAATCCGTTCGACAGGGCCTGGGTGAAAACATTGGCGATCGGCAGGACGATGAACAGGGTCAGGAAAATGACCGCCGCCGCGACCAGCAGGCGGCCGACGGCGGAGCGTTTCGCTTTGGGCGGCGCCGCGGCGGCGCGGATTTGAAGCGTGGCTGCTCTAGACATTGATTGCCTCAAACCGCCTGCGACCGATGCCGCGACCAATATTCGATGCCGTTGATGGCCAGCAGAATCAACAGCGAGAAAAACAGCAGAACGACGCCGATCGCCGTCGCCTGCGCCGGCTCGAATTCGTCAAGCTTGATGACGATCTGCAGCGGCACGATCTGCGATTTGCCCGGAATGTTGCTGGCGATGAAGATTACCGAACCATATTCGCCGATGGCGCGGGCGAAAGACAGCGCAACTCCGCTGAGCCAGGCCGGAAAAAGCGCCGGAAAGATTACCCTCCGGAAGGTCGTCGCGCCGCCGGCGCCAAGACTATAGGCGGCCTGCTCATATTCCGGATCCCAGTCCTGCAGCACCGGTTGCAGCGAGCGCACGACGAACGGGAGACCGACGAAAACGAGGACGATGACGATGCCGACGTTGGTGTTGCTGTAGGGAAAATCGAGCCAGGACAGCGCGCCCTCGGGCAGCGGGTTCGGATGGCCGAGCTGCCCGGCGAGGCGGTTGAGAAACGCGCTTGCATGCTCCCCGAAGCCGCCGATCCAGCCGTCGGCGAGATACAGGTTGGAGAAGGTAATGCCGGCAACCGCGGTCGGCAGCGCGAAAGGGAAATCGATCAGCGCATCGAAAATGCGCCGTCCGAAAAAGGGCTCCCGCACCAGAACCCAAGCAACCGTCAGACCGAAGACGCCGTTGATCGCCGCCGCCAAGGCAGAGGCGCCGAAGGTGAGTTGGAAGGCGGCGACGACCACCGGGTCGGCAAGCGTCGCATAGAATTCGCGCGGGCTGAGCTGCGTCGTCTTGATGACGAGGCCGGCGAGCGGCAGCAGGACGAAGAGCGACAGATAGAAGAGCGTGTAGCCGAGCGTCAGCGGCAGGCCCGGGATGACGCGATTGGCGCGAGCCATGAATCCAAGTCTCTTGTGAAGCGGCGCGCCGCTCTGCGAATGCGAACGGGCGGCGGACAATATCGGCAATCGCCGCCCCGATCCAGTTGCCTGCCTAATTTGTCGGCCTGTAGATTTGGTCGAAGACGCCGCCATCCGCGAAGAAGGCTTTCTGCGCCCGCGGCCAGCCGCCGAAAGCCTGATCCACGGTGAACAGCTTCAGCGGCGGGAAGTCGGCCGCATATTTCTTGTAGATGGCGACGTCGCGCGGCCGGTAATGATATTGGGCGATGATGTCCTGCGCCTCCGGCGTATAGAGAAAATTGAGATAGGCGGTGGCCACGGCGCGCGTGCCCCTCTTGTCGACGACGGAATCGACGACCGCGACCGGCGGCTCGGCGAGGACGCTGACCGAAGGATGAACGATCTCGAACTTGTCCTTGCCGAATTCGTCGCTGGCCAGATAAAGCTCGTTCTCCCAGTTGACCAGCACGTCGCCGATGCCCTTTTGGGCGAAGGTGACGGTCGCACCGCGCCCGCCGGTATCGAGCACCGGCACATGCTTGTAGAATTCGCTCACGGCCGCCAAGGCATCGGCGTTTTTGTAGATGGGAAAGTCCTTGGCCGCCTTGCCGTCGGCGATTGAGGCCGCAAGTCCCTGCGCGGTCGAAAGGTCATAGGTCTTTGCACCGGCGACGGCGCCCCAGAGTCCGAGAAAAGCCCAGCGCGCCGCGCCGCTGGCTTTGGGATTGGCGACGATCACCTGCACGCCGGGGCGCAGCAGATCCTTCCAGTCGCGGATGTTCTTGGGATTGCCCTTGCGCACCAGAAACGCGACCGTCGAAGTGTAAGGGGCGGCATTGTCGGCGAACTTATCCTGCCAGCCGGAGGCGATGAGTCCGGCTTTCTCGATCGCATCGACGTCCCAGGCCAGGCCGAGCGTCACCACGTCGGCCTGCAGGCCGTTGACGACCGCCGTCGCCTGCTTGCCCGAGCCGGCGTGCGATTGCTGGATCGTGACCGTGGTTCCGGTCTTTTTCAGGTAATCGCTGGTGAAGGCATCGTCGATCGCATCGTAGAGCTCGCGCGTCGGATCATAGGAAACGTTCAGAATCGTCACGTTCTGGGCGCTGCGCGCCCGCATTGCCCAGCCGCCCGCGAGGCTTACGCCGACGGCAAAAACCAGAGCGAAAATTGCAAACCGACGCATGAAAGCCCCCTAGCTCGATCCCTGCCGACCAAGTTTCAGCAACAAAATCAGTGATGGATCAGACGTCAAGCTTATTCTACAGATTTAGTAGAAAATCAAGGCCTGGGGCGGCCAAGACCAATCTGCTGCGCTGAGCGGATCATCGACTTCGCGCACCGCCCGGCCGCGACGCGCCGGCTCTAGGCGTGCGCGGCCAAAGGATGCAGTGCCACGTCTTCTTTGGCGATCACATCGTCGATCTTCGGTTCTCCCTGCACGGCGCGGGAGATCGCCTGCTTCGTCGCCTCGTAATTCCAGTCTTGGATTTTGGTGGCGTCCTTGGCCTCCCAATGAATGAAGACTCCGACGCAAATGAAAAGATTATCGGCTTCGGATTTCGGTATGACGCCGGTCTTGACGCTGTCCACCACCGCTTTGGCGACGCCGCGCTGCGCGGGGCCGAACATTTGCGATGCCTGCTCTCCGTTCTTGATCGTCACCTTGTTGAACATCAGGGTCGCGGGTTTGGCCATGAGATTGGGGGCGACGATGGCGAGCAGCGCGTTGTCGCCGATCTTTTGATTGGTCAGCGTCATGCAAAAAGCCGTCTCGACGGCGCTCCCTCTCGGGCCCATGATGAGATCGATATGCGCGACTTCGTTGCCTTGGCCGACGAGCGATTCGCCGACCATCACGCGATTAAAGTTGGCCATGATGTCCTCCACGCAGCTTCGCCCCCGCATCGCCGGCGGGGCCCAGGATAACCGGCGGCAAAGGCTGGGGTTCCTTGAGCGCGGC
>JASHVQ010000069.1 GCA_030044485.1 Methylovirgula sp.
CCATGACCAGCGCGACATGTTCGAGGAAGGCGGCGAGATCCGGAAACTCGTCCATGGCGTGGACGAGTTCCTTCAGGTTTTCGAGCCGTCCGGCCGCCTCCGCCGTGCGGTCCTTGCGCCACATGTCGGTATAGCCCGATTCTTCGAGAATGATCTCCGCCAGCTCGCCCTGCGGCTTTTGATCGACGAGCGCCGCCCAGCGGGAAAAGTCGGCCAACAGATCGCGCAACACCTGCCGCTGCCTGGGCTTCAGTTCCTCCGTTTCGACCATGACGCGCGCCGCCTGCGTGAGGCTGATGCGTTGGCGGCGCGCATGATCGTGGAGCAACTGCAAGGTGGCGTCGCCCAGTCCGCGCTTCGGCACGTTGTAGATGCGCTCGAAGGCGAGATCGTCGTCCGGCTGGGCGACGGCGCGCAGATAGGCGAGCGCGTCGCGAATTTCGGCGCGCTCATAGAAGCGCGGACCGCCGATGACGCGATAAGCCAGCCCCAGCGTGATGAACCGCTCTTCGAATTCGCGCATCTGAAACGAGGCGCGCACCAGAATGGCGATCTCTTCGAGCCTCTCGCCCTTGCGCTGCAAGACTTCGATCTCTTCGCCGACAACGCGCGCTTCTTCTTCCGAATCCCAGACGCCGGCGAGCGTCGGCTTCTCGCCGGCTTCGCCGTCGGTGAAGAGCGTCTTGCCGAGACGGCCCTGGTTATGCGCGATGAGCGCCGCCGCCACATCGAGGATATGGCCGGTCGAGCGGTAGTTCTGCTCGAGGCGGATGATCTTGGCGCCGGGGAAATCGGTCTCGAAGCGCAGAATGTTGTCGACGTCGGCGCCGCGCCAGCCGTAGATCGATTGATCGTCGTCGCCGACGCAGCAAATGTTGCCGCCCTTCTGCGCCAGAAGCTTCAGCCAAAGATATTGGACCGTGTTGGTGTCCTGATATTCATCCACCAGCATATAGCGGAACCGGTCCTGGTATTGCTTCAATATGTCCGGATTCTCGCGGAAGAGCCGCAGACATTCGAGCAGAAGATCGCCGAAATCGGCGGCGTTCAGCACTTTCAGCCGCTCCTGATAGAGCTTGTAGAGATGCGCGCCCTTGCCGTCGGCGAAAGCGGCGGCCTCGCCCGCCGGCACATGCGCGGGATCGAGCCCGCGGTTCTTCCAAGCGTCGATCTGATAGGCAAGCGCGCGCCCCGGCCAGCGCTTGTCGTCGACATTCTCGGCCTGCAGAACCTGCTTCAGGAGCCGGATCTGATCGTCGGTGTCGATGATCGTAAACGAGGATTTGAGGCCGACGAGTTCGGCATGGCGGCGCAGGATCTTGGTCGAGATCGCGTGGAAGGTGCCGAGCCAGGGCATGCCTTCGGCGACCATGCCCGTCAGAACGGCGATGCGCTCTTTCATCTCGCGTGCCGCCTTGTTGGTGAAGGTGACGGCGAGAATCTGGCTAGGGAAGGCGCGGCGCGTCGCCAGAATATGGGCGATGCGGGTCGTCAGCACGCGCGTCTTGCCGGTGCCCGCTCCGGCCAGCACCAGAACCGGGCCGTCGAGCGCTTCGACCGCGGCGCGCTGCGCCGGATTGAGCCCGTCGAGATAACGCAGGGATGCACGCGCCTGCGCGGCGAGCGCCGCGGAACCCGCGGCCGGCATTTCGAAGTCCAGGCCTCGATCTTCAAAACCGGGATCGCTCAATCCGTAAGTCTCCGGCGAAAACACGAATCATAAGGGTCAATGTGGGGGCTTTGCGGGTCCCTGTCGACTCGAGCCGGACCATGGGAATGTCCGAAAGGAAGCCTATGTGTGCAGGCATGGGCTGGCCAGACAAATCGCCGGCCGGACCCTCGATTTCGCGCATTCTCACTGGGGAGCGACAACAATGGCAAAGATGAAGGCCGTGCGCATGGGCGCGTTCGGAGGTCCTGATGTCCTGAGGCTCGAGGAGCTTCCGATTCCCGATCCGGGCGAAGCCGAAATTCTCGCCAAAGTCCAGGCGGCGAGCGTCAATCCCATCGATTACAAGATCCGCGCGGGGAAGGTCCCCTTCATAACGGCTCAAAATCTTCCCTATGCCTTGGGCTGGGATATTTCGGGTATCGTCGCCGCCTGCGGACCGGGATCGGGCGCGCTCAAGGAGGGCGATGCGATCTATGCCATGATCGGTCAAGGCGGATATGCCGAATATGCCATCGTGAAAACGAGCCAGGGCGCGCGCAAGCCCGCCTCAATCGATTATGTCGGCGCCGCGGCCGTCCCGCTTGCCGGACTGACCGCCTGGCAGGGGCTTTTCCGCTATGGCCAATTGAAGGCGGGGCAGCACGTGCTCATTCATGGCGGGGCCGGCGGCGTCGGGCATTTCGCCATTCAATTCGCCAAGGCGAAGGGGGCGCACGTCATCACGACCGCGGCGAGCGGCGATCTCGACTTTGTCCGCAGCCTGGGCGCCGACGAGGCGATCGACTATCAGAAGCAACGTTTCGATGCGGTCGTGCACGGCGTTGATCTCGTCTACGACCTGATCGGCGGCGAGACGCAAGAGCGCTCCTTCGCCGTGCTCAAGAAAGGCGGCATGCTTGTCTCGACCGTCGCCGAGCCGGATCAAGAAAAGGCGCGCAAATTCGGGGTGCGCGGGGTGCGTTATGCAGCCGAGGCGAACGCCGCCGAGCTCGATGCGATCGCTCGACTGATCGACGCCGGGAAAGTCAAGCCGAAGGTCAGCAAGGTCTTCCCGCTCGCCGAGGCGGCCAGAGCGCAAACCTTTCTTGCCGAGCAGCATCCCCAAGGCAAAATCGTCCTCAGTGTCGCGGGCTAGGCTCGCGCCACGCGGGAGCGGCGGGCATCCCGCCCTGCGTTCGTTCCGACGCAAAGCGCTCTAGCGCCGCTTGCGGCTGGTGCGCCTCGAAGCGCCGCGCGGCGTTTTGCGCGCCGTTGTTTTCCTGGTCGGCCCGCGCCGACTTCGGGTTGCGCGCTTTCCGCCTTCGGCGCGCGCCTGAGCGGTCTGGCCGCGGCGTTCCTTGGCTTTGGTCTTGCGCAGGCTCGCCCGATTTTTCTTCGGGCTTGCGTATTTCGAGACGCCCGCCTCGCGCAAGGCGATGGCGATCGCCTGTTTGCGGCTTTTGACTTTGCCGCCGGCGCGGCCGCGCGGCAGTTCGCCGTGTTTGTATTCGTGCATGATGCGGCGAACCGTCTTTCTCTGCCCCCGGGTTTCCCGTTGCGCCATTGTGGTGCTCCCTGAAGGAGGGGGCTTCGCAATGAAGCCTTGCGTCTCTCTTCGGCTTCTTAACTCGCGAGAGCGCATCGAGGTTCGCGCAGCTTGCGCGCGGCCTTCCCCGGAACGTCAAAGATTGTCCGCAGTTAAAGCCCAAACCGGGCGGCAAGAGCAGGCGCGACGCGCACCGGCCATCCCGGTGCATCCAATACGGAAGTCTGCGAGGTTTCCTGCTTGGCCGCAGACGGGTGTGAAATGAAATCCGCGCTCATTTCGGGCGCCGGCATTGCCGGCCCGACTCTCGCCTATTGGCTTTCGCGGCACGGCTTTCGGCCCACGCTCGTTGAATGTGCGCCTAAGCCGCGCGCCGGCGGCTATGTCATCGATTTCTGGGGCCTCGGCTACGACATCGCCGAACGGATGGGGCTGCTGCCCGAGCTGCACGCCTGCGGCTACAATGTTCGCGAGCTTCGCTTCGTGGATGCGCGCGGGCGGCGCGTCGGCGGCTTCGGCGTCGACGTGTTCCGGGCTTTGACGAACGGTCGCTATGTAAGTCTGGCGCGCAGCGATCTCGCCAAGTCGATTTTCGGGAAAATCGACTGCCCTTGCCTCTTCGACGACACGATAACCGGGCTTGCTCAATCCGCTGAGGGCGTGCGCGTCAGCTTTGCGCACGGAGAAGAGCGCAGCTTCGATTTCGTCATCGGGGCGGACGGTTTGCATTCGGCGGTCCGCAGGCTGATCTTCGGCCCGGAACGGAGCTTCGAGAAATATCTCGGCTATGTCGCCGCGGCCTTCGAGGTCGGCGCTTATCGACCGCGCGACGCGGACGTCTATGTGTGTCACGCCTTGCCCGGCCGGCAGGTGGCGCGATTCGCGCTGCGCGGCGAGCGCACGCTCTTTCTGTTCGTGTTCGCCTGCGGAGACGTTTCGGGCATCGGGCCGAACGACCTTTCCGCCCAGAAGCGGACGATCCATGCCGCTTTCGACGGCGCGGGTTGGGAATGTCCGCAAATCCTCGCCGCGCTCGATTCGTGCGCCGCGCTTTATTTCGATCCGGTTAGCCAGATCCGCATGCCGGAATGGTCGCGCCACCGCGTCGCGCTCGTCGGCGACGCCGCTTTTTGTCCCTCGCTGCTCGCCGGACAAGGCTCGGCGCTGGCCATGCTCGCGGCCTATGTGCTGGCTGGCGAACTTGCAAAAAGCCGCGACCAACCGGGCCGCGCCTTCGCGCGTTACGAAGCGCGGCTGCGCGCCTTCATCCTCGAGAAGCAGAAGGGAGCGGAGTGGTTCGCGCGCTCGTTCGCGCCGCGCACACGCTTAGGTCTC
>JASHVQ010000070.1 GCA_030044485.1 Methylovirgula sp.
GATTTCGTCCCCGCGCCGCGCGCGGCGCGGGACGATGATCGTCAACAGCTCGGGCAGACGCGCCGCGAGCGCCCTGTGCACCGCGATGGCGATATCTTCCTCGCCGTCGTGGGTCGAAGCTGCGACCCACAGAGGACGCGCCCCGATCCGGCCCGAGAGTTCCGCCAGCGTGTTCCGGTCGGCGGGCGGCGCGGCAATATCATATTTGAGATTGCCGACGACCTTGACATGTCTCACGCCAAGCTTGGCGAAGCGCTCCGCGTCGGCCTCGCTCTGCGCGAGGCATAGATCGACGCGTTCGAGCAGGGACTCGATGAAGAAGGGAATCCAACGCCAGCGCCGGAACGAATCCTGAGAGATTCTGGCGTTGACCAGGATCAAGGGAATTTCGCGGCGTTTGGTTTCGAGGAAAAGATTGGGCCGAATCTCGGATTCGGCGATGAGCGCAAGGCTCGGCCGCCAGTGATCGAGAAAGCGCGCCAGAAATTGCGGAACGTCGAGCGGCAAGAACTGGTGCGCGGCCCCGGGCGGCAGGCGCGGCTCGATGACAGCCGCGGCACTCGTCGTGCCCGTCGAAAGCAGCACTTTGAAGCCGCGCGCCGCGAGCTTTTCGATGAGCGGCAGCAGCGAAAGGCTTTCGCCGACGCTTGCTCCGTGAAGCCAGGCAATCGGCCCCTGCGGTCGCGCCAGACTTGGCCTGCCGTAGCGTTCCGCGGCGCGGTCGGAAGTCTCGCGCCGCCATTTGCGGCGGAAATAAAGGACGAAAGGCGAGACCGGCGCGAAGGACGCGCTGACGGCCCGGTAGAGCGGCAGGATGGGAAACGTCTTGACGAGGGGGGAAATGGACAAGCGGAATCGCCACTCGAACTTTTAGCGCGCCGCCTGCAGGAGGCTTCGCCGTCCGAGTGCCCCTTCGTCAATGCGGATCATGTTCCGCGGCCAGATCACAGCAGTCTCCATTGCTGGCCGGCATTGAGCCGGCTTGGCCGCATCCACATCTCATTTGGTCAAGGAAAACGACGCTTTAATGACCGTTGCGCCGCCAATGGCTTATGCCCGATCCCGTGCGCAAGCATCCGCCTATTTGTTGGTTTCGCTCGGTTCGAGAAGGCGATGCAGATGCGCTACGAAATAGCGCATATGCGCATTGTCGACGGTCGCAAGCGCCTTGGCTTTCCAGGCCTTTTGCGCCGACGCATAATCCGGGAAAACGCCGACGATGTCGATGTTGTCGAGATCGCGGAATTCCGTGCCGTCGAGATCGACGAGCTCGCCCCCGAAAACGAGGTGAAGGAGTTGTTTGCGGCCTTCATTCGGCATGCTGACACACTCTGGTCCATGTCGCGTGGCGAAGGCGGCGGACATGGCCTGCGCCATGCTCTAACTGAAACTCCAAGCAAGAATTGGGCAAAGGGTCGAGGTCATTCCATTCTCGCGCGCAGCGTCGCCGCGGCGATCTGGCCGAGAATCGGCAACGGGGCCGCAGCCAGTTCGCCGTGCCGCGTCGAGGCGCGGTTGTAAAGGATTTGGCCGCCTTCGAGGCCGGTAAGCGCACCGCCGGCCTCCTCCATGATGAGATCGGCGGCCGCTATGTCCCAATCGTGCGAATTGGCCGAAACCAGACAGGCGTCAAGCGCCGCAGCGGCCACGTTGGAGATACGCAGCGCAAGCGACGGAATTTTCGGCAAAAGCGTGAATTCGAGACCGGCGGCGCGCAATTCCTGGGCGAGCGATTTAGGGCCGGCGACGCGTGCTCCCAAATGGTCGAGCTGCTGAGAGCGCGAAACGTGGATTTTGCGCCCGTTGAGACGCGCCCCGGCGTTTTTCACCGCGACGTAGGTCTCGCCGAGCGCCGGCGCATGGACGATGCCGACGACCGGGCGATTTTCGAAAACGACGGCGACAGAAATCGCCCAGCCGCGCTCGCCGAACATGAAGCTGCGCGTGCCATCGATCGGATCGACGATCAAGACCAGATCGCGCTCGAGACGCTCCGGAGAATCGTTCGATTCTTCCGAAAGCCAGCCGGCTTCCGGCAAAATCCCGCGAAGCTTCCCTTCGAGGCTGAGATTGACGGCGTGGTCGGCCTCGGTCACCGGCGAGCCGCCGGATTTGCTGGCAATCGCCGCGCTTGTCTTTTCCCCTGGGCGGAAAAAGGCGAGCGCCAGGCTTCCCGCGGCCTGCGTAGCCTCGACCAGCGCCGCAACGGCCGCGTCTTCCTGCGACAGACGCCGCCAGTCGGGGTCGCGCCCGCCGCGTCCCGCAGCCACGGGCTCAGCCACGTCCTCGGGGCGCTTTTTCAGAAGCGGCGCAGTCATATCGGGCATCCTCCAGTTCACACATGCCATCTCGGCGTTTTGGCGATTCGCTTCGGCAAAGTCTTTTCGGCAAAGTCTTGGAGAACCATGCTTGGGCAAAGCGCGAAATCGGGAGGCGGTCGCCGGCTGCCCCTTCCGATATCGGATGGCAAGCCAATTTGCCAAGAAGTTCAAATGCAAAATGCGCACCGTCGAAAAGCTGCAAGCAAGCCCGGCGCCGTGCATGTCAGACCTGCCTTGCGGCGCATGGCTAAAATTGCCCGGTTTTGCTCAGGACTTCGCCAGCCATCCTTGCAAATAAACTCGTCATTTCAGCATGTTAACTGAAAATGGACAGAGACCGGCAAGTTGCCCCTCGGCACATTTCCCCGCACGCCAGTCGCGAGGCGCAGCCGGGGAGCCATCATGCCGAATCTCGATTGCGACGCCTTCGTGCTGGCCGGTCGCCTGCCCGACCCGCGCGCCGACGGCGGCGAACGCGAAGTGCGCCTGACACCTGGCGGCGTTCGAATCCTGCGCGCGGTGCGCGGCATAAAAATGCGGCTTTGGATCCCGATCGAGGCCTATGAGTTCGTCTTGGCGCAGGCCGGCGAAGGCTGGCGCGTCAGGCTCGTCCACAAAGACCCCGATGTCTCGATTGTCCTCGACCCCGACGCGCCGGCCCTTACGGAAGTCTGGGGCGCTTGGGCGCGTCGCTTCAGCTCTCGTGCGCCATCCTGGGCGCCCCAACCGCGGCGGCGGAGCATGACGCTCCTCAAACGGCGTCCGCGCATTTTCTTGCGCCGCAAGCCTGGGCGCAGAATTCTTCCCCTGAAAATGCTCGCCCCGTCTCGCGAGATCATTTCCTGGGAATAAGCCGTCCTAAAGGCGCCGGTATTCGCGATGCGCATACATGAGCGCTTCGGCCTTCGGTGCGATCTCGACCGCCTCGACCGTTCCGATCACGATCAGATGCGTGCCGATTTCCTTGGCTTCCACAAGCCGGCAATCGAAAGCGACGAGCGCCGAGCTCAGCGCCGGCGCGCCTGTCGCCAGTTTCGTCCATTCGCTTGAAGCAAAGCGCTCTTCGAGCTTGTGCCTGGTACGCCCGGCAAAAATATCCGAGAGCTGCTGATCGTCGCGCCCCAAAGTGTTGATGCAAAAGACGCCGTTGGCCAAAACCTTGGCGGCGCAGCGCGAAGCCTTGTTGAGGCAGAAGAGCATCATGGGCGGCTCGAGCGTGACCGAGGTTACGGTGCTGGCGGTAATGCCGGCGACTCCGGCGGGTCCGTCGGTCGTCACAATGTGGACCGCCGCGCCGACCCGGCTCATCGCCTCGCGAAACCGCGCCGGATCGAGAGGCAGAACTGCCGTTTCCGTAGATTTCTGAGCCAATTTCGGG
>JASHVQ010000071.1 GCA_030044485.1 Methylovirgula sp.
CCGATCGACGCCTTCATGAGCCGGCATCGGTATGCGGTGGTCGTCGGCACGCTCGGGGTGGCGCTCGCCGGAAGCCCGCTGCTGGCCTATGTGCACTTCGATTTCAACCCGCTCGACCTGCGCAGCAAGAAGACGGAGGCCGTGGCGACGCTTCTCGATCTGCAAAAGAGCGCCGATACAGAAACCAACACGATCGACATTCTCGCGCCCAGTCTCGATGCGACGCCGCCGATCATCGCCAAGTTGACGCCCCTTCCGGAAGTTTCGCGCACCATCACGCTCGCCGATTTCGTGCCTCCCGACCAGGAGCAAAAACTGCCGGTCATCCGACATGCCGCGTCGATCCTCTTGCCGCTGTTCGATCCGGGCCGCCGATTGGATCGGCCGAGCGATGCCGAAGACATCGCCGAGCTTCGCAGCGCGGCAACGCAATTCTCGGCGACGGCGCAGAAATTCTCGGGCAAAGGCGCCGACGATGCCCGCCGTCTCGCAAGTCTTATGCGTCAGCTGGCGGCGGCGCCCCCCGCCAAGCGCGATGCGGCGCGCGCCGCGTTGCTCCCCGGCCTGCAGGTGCTGCTCGGCCTGCTGCAGAGTTCGCTCGAAGCCAAGCCGACCGGCCTCGGCGACATTCCGCAAAGCCTGCGGCGCGATTGGATCGCGCCCGACGGGCAGGCGCTGATCGAAGTCACCCCGAAGGGCGATCCCAACGACAACGCGGTGATGAGCAAGTTCGCCAAAGCGGTCGAGAAAGTGGCGCCCGACGCCACCGGCGAGCCGGTTGCCGTGCAGGAATCCGGCGACACGATCATCAAGGCCTTCATTCAGGCGGGAATTATCGCGCTCGTCTCGATCAGCATCCTGCTCTTTATCGTGCTGCGCCGCGTGACCGACGTGCTTCTAACCCTGGTGCCGCTGTTGCTCGCCGGACTTGTCACTTTGGAGCTGACCGTCATTGTCGACATGCCGCTCAACTTCGCCAATATCATCGCCCTGCCGCTGATGCTGGGATTGGGCGTCGCCTTCAAGATCTATTTCGTGATGGCCTGGCGGGCGGGGACCACGAACCTTCTGCAATCGAGCCTGACCCGCGCGGTGTTCTTCAGCGCCATGACCACCGCGACCGCCTTCGGCAGTCTATGGCTGTCGCATCATCCCGGCACGTCGAGCATGGGCAAATTACTGGCGATGTCGCTGGTCACCACGCTTGCCGCGGCGGTGCTTTTCCAGCCGGCGCTCATGGGGCCGCCGCGCCAGCGCAAAGCCTTGAAGCTTACTCCTCGAGGCCCCCGATATGCTTCTGGGCATAAAGGCTGACGCCGACCTGGCGGACGAGTTCCTGCTGCGTCTCGAGGAAGTCGATATGCCGTTCCTCGTCCTCGAGCAGGTCGTCGAACAATTCCTTCGACACATAGTCGCGGATCGAGAAGCAATAATCGGCGGCTTCCGTATAGAGCCTATGCGCGTCGCGTTCGGCGGCGAGATCCGCGGCGAGGATTTCCTCGACCGTCTGCCCGATGCGCAACGGATCGAGAACCTGCATGTTGGGGAGGCCTTCGAGAAACAGGATGCGGTCGACGAAGCGATCGGCGTGATGCATCTCCTCGATCGATTCCGCCCGCCATTTCTTGGCGAGCTCTTTGTATCCCCAGTTGTCGAAGATGCGATAGTGCAGCCAATATTGATTGATGGCCGTCAATTCGCTGCGTAGGCCGCGATTGAGATATTCGAGGACCCTCTCGTCGCCCCTCATCGACTGGCTCCGTTCGGCGGCGCGCTTCGGTCGTAAAATCTGCGCTTATTGGAGGCGCAGCCTAGGGCGCAGATGCGGATTAGGCAACCGCGGACGGCACGAATGCCGCAGCGAAAGGTTTATCGATCGTCGTGACCATGCGCCGCGGCGTGGGCGCAGCCTTCGCAGCGCGCCGGGCATTGGCCGCCGCCGTCCGTTTCCACCCTCGCCCATTCTTCCTTGAAGCGATCGAGCGAAGCCGCATGGCCATGCGCGACATCCTCGGCGTGTCCGAGCGCGTCCTTGATGATCCGCTGTACCATGGCGTAGCAGCGCCCGCAGTTCGGACTGCAGCCGAGACAACGATAGACCGCGCCGGGCGTGCGCGGGCAGCTTTCGCTGTTGAGGGAATCCCTGATCTTGGACTCGGAAATGGAATTGCAGGAACAGACGATCATCTTCGGAAAAACAGAATTCGCGGGGCTCGATTGGGTTGCCGCTTTCTAGTGTCGAAGCCGAAATAGAGCAAGTGAAACGCGCAACTTTATATGCGTTCCAAAGTAGCGCCTTTCAAGTATTGCCAGTTTAAAACGACTATAAAGAACGCGAATGCGGCGGGCGCCGATTTCCGCCGCCGCCTTGAGGAGTTTGGAGCAAGGGGTTTGCGCTCGATCAACGCCAGGATCATAATGACCCTATAGAAAAGAACGTTCAAACTCCGGGAGGACGTCATGCTTGCGAAAAGTCTCGCAGAATTGAAACAGCAGGTGGCGCTGCGCGAGCGCTATGACAATTTCATCGGCGGCAAATGGGTCGCCCCCGTCAAAGGCCGATATTTCGACAACATCAGCCCGATTACCGGCAAGCCGGTCTGCCAGGTCGCCCGCTCGAGCGCCGAGGACGTCGAACTGGCACTCGACGCGGCGCATGCGGCGCGCGCCGCCTGGGCCAAGACGTCCGGCGCCAACCGCGCCAAGCTTCTGAACAAGATCGCCGACCGGGTCGAAAGCAAGCTCAACCTTCTGGCGCTTGCCGAGACGGTCGACAATGGCAAGCCGATCCGCGAAACGACGGCCGCCGATATCCCGCTCGTCATCGATCATTTCCGCTATTTCGCCGGCTGCATCCTGGCGCAGGAAGGCTCGATCTCGGAGATCGACCACGACACCGTCGCCTATCATTTCCATGAGCCGCTCGGTGTCGTGGCGCAGATCATTCCCTGGAACTTCCCGGTGCTGATGGCGGCCTGGAAGCTCGCCCCGGCGCTCGCCGCCGGCAATTGCGTGGTGCTGAAGCCCGCCGAACAGACGCCGATGAGCATCATGGTCTTCGCCGACATGATCGCCGACATCCTGCCGCCCGGCGTGCTCAACATCGTCAACGGCTTCGGCGTCGAGGCCGGCAAGCCGCTCGCCCAGAGCAAGCGCGTCGCGAAAGTCGCCTTCACCGGCGAGACCACGACCGGCCGGCTCATCATGCAATACGCATCCGAGAACATCATTCCGGTGACGCTCGAACTCGGCGGCAAGTCGCCCAACGTCTTCTTCGCCGACGTGATGGCGCAGGATGATGACTTCTTCGATAAGACTCTCGAGGGTTTTGCGATGTTCGCCTTTAACCAAGGGGAAGTTTGCACCTGCCCCAGCCGGGCTCTCGTCCAGAAGTCGATCTATGACAAGGTCATGGAAAGGGCGATCGCCCGCGTGAAGAAGATCAAGCAGGGCCATCCGCTCGATCCGCAAACGATGATCGGCGCGCAGGCCTCGAACGACCAGATGGAGAAAATTCTCTCCTATATCGACATCGGCAAGAAGGAAGGCGCCAAGGTCCTCGTCGGCGGCGAGCGCAACAAGCTCGAAGGCGAGCTCTCCGAGGGCTATTACGTCAAGCCCACCATCCTCGAAGGCAATAACAAGATGCGCGTCTTCCAGGAGGAGATTTTTGGGCCGGTGGTGTCGGTGACCACGTTCGACACGGAGGAAGAGGCGCTCAAGATCGCCAACGACACGCTTTACGGGCTCGGCGCCGGCCTCTGGACGCGCGACATCAATCGCGCCTATCGCATGGGCCGCGGCATCGAGGCGGGACGCGTCTGGACGAACCGCTATCATCTCTATCCTTCGCACGCGGCCTTCGGCGGCTACAAACAGTCAGGCATCGGGCGCGAGACGCATAAGATGATGCTCGATCACTATCAGCAGACTAAGAACCTGCTGGTGAGCTACAGTCCGAAGGCTTTGGGGTTCTTCTGAGATCCATGACGCTCTCATGCCGAGAAGCGGGGCGCCTGAGCGGCCGCTTCTCGGAGCAAAGGGCCGCAGAGCGATCCAATGGCCGACCGCGTTGACGCCAGTGAAAAAGCGCTCGAGCTGATCGCCAAGCTCGAAGCGATGCATGGGCCGGTGATGTTTCATCAGTCGGGCGGCTGCTGCGACGGCTCTTCGCCCATGTGCTATCCGCGCGGCGAGTTCCGCATCGGGCGAAGCGACGTGAAGCTTGGCGAGATCGGCGGCGCGCCCTTTTATATGAGCGCCGCGCAATACGAATATTGGAAGCACACGCATCTGACGATCGACGTCGTTGCGGGCCGCGGCTCGGGTTTCTCGCTCGAAGCGCCGGAAAACGTCCGCTTTCTCACCCGCAGCCGGCTGTTCACCGATGCCGAAACCGAAAAGCTCGCGAAAATGCCGGTGCTCAACGGCGAAGGCGCGCCCATCTGAAAGGCCGCGGCCTCAGGTTCGAAGCTCGGCCTCGTCCCCGGCCGGCGCGAGCGGCCGTTCGGCGCGCGGCCGGCCCTTGAAGAGCAGCGCGAAGGCGATCGCGTCGAGGCCGTTGAGCGTGATCCACCAGAGCTGCGTCGTCGCTGTGCCCCAGAGCGCGAAAATCAGCGCGGCGACGAGACCCGCGAGCAGCGCCGGCGACACATGCGGCGGCGCGTGGCCGGCGCCCACGAAAATCCCGGCGCTGAGGACGGCGAGAGATAGGGCGCCGAGAAAGCCGAGTTCGTACCAGATCGTGAACAGAATGCTGCGCGGCGCATCGGGCGGCAAAGCGCCGATCTCGATCGCCTTGGCCGCCATTCCAAGGCCGTGGCCGGTTATCAGCCGCGGCCATTGTTCGATGGCCGTGGTGGCGAGCGACAGCGCCGAACCGTTGTGGGGAAGCTGCAACATGTCGGCGAGCGAAAAGGCGGCGAAGGCAAGGATCGGCGCGAAAAGAACGAGCGTGGCGGACCCCAAAGCGAGAAGCTGCGCGATGCGGCGCGGATTTGTCGCGGCAACCGTATAGGTGGCCGCGCCGAGCGCGACGGAGGCGAGCGCGATCTGGAAAAAATCTGCAAAGGCCGCGGCGGCGACCGCAACCGGCAAAGCCGCCGCCAGAAGCCAGCGCTCGCGCAACGCCAGCGCGCCGAGCGCCGGCCAAACCAAAACCGCGGTGCAGACGAGGCAGCGCTGGGCGAGCGTATGGTCGGGATCCGGCCCGCTTGAAAAGGACGGCGGGCCGAACATCACCAGCGCCCCGGTCGCCAGCGCCGCCGCCGCGACGCCGATCGGCAGCAGATAGAGGTTCGACGCCTTGGTGCGTTCCGGCAGAAAGACGATCGCCAGCAGCACCACCAGCCCGGTCGCGAGCGATCTGCCAAACCGCGCCGCCGCCTCGGCCGGAAAAGGCGTCCAGGCGAGCGAGAGGCCGGACCAGAGGATCAGAAAAAACGCCGTCACCCCGATGGGCGTGAGCAAGGCATCGCCAAGATTGCGGCCGCGCAGGCCGCGGATCAGCCAGCCCGAGATAATCAAGATCGCCGCCCCAATCGGCAGCAGGACATAGAGCGCGCCGAACGAGAAAAGCTCGGCCACGGGCGTGAGGACCATCAAGATGATGAGGGCCAGGCGGCAGAGAAGCTGCGCCGCATCCGCGGTCGGATCAACCAGTCGGGAGCGCACGGCCAACATTCGCGAAACCTCGTGACGGAAAGCCTTGGCCGAAGAGTCCGGCAACGGCAAGCCGGAGCGCCACATGGGCGCGCGGCGCATGGACCGCGCATGGACCCTTTGCCGCAGAGATTGCCGGCCGGAATGTTCATGGATTGTTCTTGCCCATTGCCTAGGCTTATGCTTAAAATTGTCTGCCGTTCGGGCCTGCGCCCACGGCCCTCGATCGGCCCCGCGACCGCGTGGAGGGAGCGATGGTGGTCAGAGTTGCGACGGTCGCCTTCGAGGGAATCGAGGCGGCTCCCGTCGAGGTCCAGGTGCAGATCTCGAACGGCAACGTCGTCTTCAACGTCGTCGGCCTCGGCGACAAGGCGGTCGCCGAATCGCGCGAGCGGGTACGCGCCGCGCTGAATGCCGCGGGCCTGGCCTTGCCGGCCAAGCGCATCACGGTCAATCTTGCACCTGCCGATCTGCCGAAGGAAGGCAGCCATTACGATCTGCCGATCGCCATCGGCGTCATGGCGGCGATCGGCGCGATCCCGGTGGACGCGCTCGGCAATTACACCGTGCTCGGCGAACTTGCGCTCGACGGCACGATCACCTCGGTTGCCGGCGTATTGCCGGCGGCGATCGCCGCCAATGGACGCGGGCAGGGGCTGATCTGTCCGCGCGAAAGTGGCGGGGAAGCGGCCTGGGCCTCGCAGGACATGGACGTCTTGGCGCCGGCTTCGCTCATTCAGCTCGCCAATCATTTCAAGGGCATTCAGGTGATGGGCCGACCTGCGCCGGCGATGCGCGCGCAGACCGGTGCGCAGCCCGATCTTCGCGACATCAAAGGCCAGGAGAGCGCCAAACGGGCGCTCGAAATCGCCGCCGCCGGCGGCCACAATCTTCTCATGAACGGCCCCCCCGGCGCCGGCAAATCCATGCTTGCCGCGCGCCTGCCCTCGATTCTCCCGCCGCTCAGCCCGCGCGAACTTCTCGAAGTCTCGCTCATTCATTCGGTCGCCGGCCAATTGGCGGGCGGCGCCTTGACCGACCGGCGTCCCTTTCGCGCTCCGCATCATTCAGCCTCCATGCCGGCGCTGGTCGGGGGCGGCGTGCATGCCAAGCCCGGTGAAATTTCCCTCGCGCATCAGGGCGTGCTTTTCCTTGACGAATTGCCGGAATTCCAGCCGCAAGTTCTCGACAGTTTGCGCCAGCCGCTGGAAACCGGCGAGGTCGCCGTGGCGCGCGCCAACCATCGCATTGTCTATCCGGCCCGCTTCCAGCTGGTCGCGGCCATGAATCCCTGCCGCTGCGGCCATGCGCTCGATCCGGGTTTCAGCTGCAATAGGCAGCCGCTCGCGCGTTGCCTCGCCCAATATCAAGCGCGCCTGTCGGGACCGCTTCTCGACCGCATCGATCTGATGATCGAAGTCCCCGCGGTCAGCGCCGCCGATCTCATGCTGCCTGCCGCTGCGGAAGGATCGGCGGAAGTTGCGGCGCGCGTCGCCGCGGCGCGGCGCATTCAGGCGCGCCGCTACGCGGAATTCGGTCTGCCAAACGTCGGCTCGAATGCGGCCGCGCCCGGGCATATAATCGAGGACGTGGCGCGCCCCGATACATCGGGCCTGGCGCTGCTGCGCGAAGCCTCGGAACGTCTGGCTTTATCGGCGCGCGGCTTCCATCGCGTGCTCAAATTGGCGCGCACCATCGCCGATCTCGACGGCGCCCATACCGTGACGCGCGTGCATCTCGCCGAAGCTCTCTCCTACCGAATCGATGCGACGCGGCAATTGCGCGCCGCCTGAGAGGCAAGTTCTTCCGGTTCGGGCAGAATTCGCAAAAACCGGCTGCCCCGCACAAATCTGTGGAAATTCTTCAAATTTCGGGAAGTTTTCTACGCGAAAGTGCCAAGCCTTGAGCCTGTATTTGGTTCGCGCATTGAATGTTGTGGGAGTTCTCCTATATTCCGCAGTGCAATCTCGCACTGCACAATCAGATGGAGATCTTGATGCCCAAGCATCCCGTTTCCACGATTTTGAGTCTTCTTGCCCTGTCCGCCGCGCCTTTCGTCCTCTCTCCAGTCCCCCGCGCCTTTGCCGCCGACGCGCTCTCCGTCGCCGACACCGACAAGGACGGCTCGATCGATAAAGCCGAGCTCGACGCCGCAGCGGGCGCCCAATTCGATAAGCTCGACAAGGATAAGGATGGCACGCTCACCAAGGCCGAAGTCGGCAAACGCTTGAGCAAGGCGGATTTCGCCGCCGCCGACACCGACAATGACAAGACCTTGAGCAAGGACGAATATACGGCAGCGGCCGAAAAGGACTTTGCCGCCGCCGATGCCGACAATGACGGTAAGGTCGAGGCCAAGGAGTTGAAGAGCAAGGCGGGTTTGGCGCTCTCCAAGCTCATTAAGTAAACTCGGTGATTGCCCCATTGGGGCAACGAAATCTCAAGGCGGGCAGGTTAAGGTCCGCGCATGCGCGAGGCCTTCAGAACTGCAATGGATTCGGCGGCGGGATTTGCGCTTGCCGCCGGGATTGGGCTTGGTGCGCTCCTCGCGCGCATCGGCGGCGTCAAAACCGCCGCTGAGGCACGCGACCAAAGTTTCGAATTGCGCGAGGCGGAGGATGCGCGCGAACGCGCCGCAGCGGCGAGCCAAGCGAAATCGCGTTTTCTCGCCACCATGAGCCACGAGATCCGCACGCCGCTCAACGGCATTCTCGGCATGGCGGGTCTGCTCGGCTCGACCGATCTCGATCCCGAACAGCAATCCTATGTGGAAGCGATCCGCGCCAGCGGCGCGAGCCTTGCCGCGCTCATCGACGAGATCCTCGACTTTTCCAAAATCGAAGCGGGCAAGCTCGAATTGACGACGGCGCCCTTCGATCTTCTCGGACTCGTCGAAAGCGTCGTCGAGCTTCTCGCCCCGCGCGCTCATGGCAAGGGGCTCGACATTGCGAGCCTGGCCGCTCGCGACATTCCCGTTCGCGTCGTCGGCGACGCCGCGCGTCTGCGCCAGGTGCTGATCAATCTTGCCGGCAACGCCGTGAAATTCACCGCGCGCGGCGGCGTCGGCCTGCGTGTCGCGCGCAGCGCCGACAAGCTGAGTTTCGCCGTGACCGATACCGGCCCCGGCATCGCCGACGACAAGCGCGCCGCGATCTTCGAGGAATTCGCACAAGGAACGCCCGGCGAATTGGGCAGCGGGCTGGGCCTTGCCATTTCGCGCCGGCTTGCGGAACGCATGGGAGGTAGCATTCATCTTGCGGCGACGTCGGCGCAAGGATCGACCTTCGTTCTCCTGCTGCCGCTTCCCGCCGATCCCGCAACCTCGGCCTTGCCGCCGGCGCAGGCGCTCTCCGGGCGGTGCATCCTCGTGGTCGCCGCTTCCCCCTTCGAGGCGCCCTATCTCTCCGAAAAGCTGACCGAGGCGGGCGCCGAAATCGTTGCGGCCAAGAGCGAGGCTCAGGCCCTCGATCTTTTGCGCAAGGGACGCGCCCCCGACACGCTCATCGTCGATTGTGCGCTGGGGCGGCCGGCGACGCAGGCCATCGGGCAGGCGGCGCGGACCGCCGGCGTGGCCCGCAGGTTGGTCCTGTTCTCGGCGCTCGAACGCCGCGCCTTCGGGCCGAATTGCTGGCAAGATTTCAACGGATGGCTGGTCAAGCCGCTGCGCGCCCGCTCATTGCTGGCGCGCCTTAGCGAAGCGAGCGCCGCCGCCCAGTCGCCCGCCGATTTGGCCGATCTGCGCGGTTACGAAATCCTGCTCGCCGAAGACAACGACATCAACGCGATGATCGTTGCCCGGCATCTCGAAAAGCGCGGCGCGAAAGTGGCTCGCGCCCGCGACGGCCGCGCCGCCCTTACCCAGGCTCGGGCGGCGATCGCCGGGGTGCGCAAGCGTTTCGACGCTCTGATCCTCGATATCCGCATGCCGGGCCTCGACGGGCTCGAAGTGGCGCGCCAGATCCGCGCCGCGGAAGCGGCGGCACAGGCCGCGCCTTCGCGCCTCATCGCGGTCTCGGCCGATGCTTTCGAGGCGGCGGAAGACGCGGCGCGCACCGCGGGCGTCGATATTTTTCTCAAGAAGCCCGTCGACGTCACTGGGCTCGAGCGCGCCCTGAAAAGCTGACAGGCCGTTAGGCACGCGCGGATATCTTTCGCGCCTCAGCCGCTCATCTTCGCCATCAGGGCGTCGGAAACCTCGAAATTGGCATAGACGTTCTGCACGTCGTCGTTGTCGTCGAGCGAATCCATGAGGCGCAGGATTTTCTCGCCGGTCTCGTCGTCGACCGCGATCGTCGTCTGCGGCTTCCAGACGAACCCCACCTTGCGCGGCTCGCCGAATTTCGCTTCGAGCGCCTGCGCCACGTCGCGCATCGCGGAAAGTGTGGTGGTGATCTCGTGTCCTTCCGGCGTCGAGACGACATCTTCCGCGCCGGCCTCGATCGCCGCATCGAGCATGGCTTCTTCGGAAGCTGCCTTCGCCTCGAATTCGATTCCGCCGACATGATCGAACATGAACGAGACGGCGCCCGTTTCGGCGAGCGAACCGCCGGCCTTGGCGAAATAGGAGCGTATCTCGCCGGCGGTTCGGTTGCGGTTGTCGGTCAAGGCTTCGACGATCACCGCGACGCCGCCCGGCGCATAGCCCTCGTAGCGCACTTCGTCGTAATTCTCGGCGTCGGCGCCGGCGGCCTTCTTGATCGCCCGCTCGATATTGTCCTTCGGCATATTTTCGGCGCGCGCCGCGATGATCGCCGCCCGCAGCCGCGCATTCATGCCGGGATCGGGCAGGCCGAGCTTGGCGGCAACCGTGATCTCGCGCGCCAATTTGGAGAAGAGCTTGGAGCGGATCGCATCCTGCTTGCCCTTCTTGTGCATGATGTTCTTGAACTGACTATGCCCGGCCATGCCTTGTCCCGATGTCTCGCTTTCTCCGGCGCCGAAGCGCCGAAGGTCTATAGTCCGCAGAATCGCGAAAATAAAGGAAGGCCGCCGGTCAGGTGGGCGGGGCGCCCGAGCTTACGGCGGCGCGGTGCTCGCGCCGCGCCGCGCTCCAGACGTCATGGGCGGAATCGGCATTGAGCGCCGCGATCCCAAGGCCGACCACAACGTCCGGCCAGATGCTCGGCCAGAGCGCGGTCAAGCCGCCCGCCGCCACGATTGCCACATTGGCCAGCACGTCGTTGCGCGCCGAAAGGAAGGCGGCGCGCGTCAGACTGCCGGCCCGGTTGCGCACTCGCGCCAGAAGCAAAGCGCAGGTGATGTTGACGGCAAAAGCCGCAAGACCCGTGGCGCTGAGCCCAATGGGCGGCGGGACGAGCGGCACCTTGGACGTGAATTTATGGATAAGTGCCAGGATCATGGCGAGGGCGGGGACGAGAAGCAGGCCGGCGAGCCCCATGCCGAGGCGGGCGCGGACGCGCGGCGAGAAGCGCAGCGCCGCCAGGACCAGCGCGCTCATCGCCATGTCTTCGAGAAAGTCGACGCTGTCGGCAAAGAGCGACACGGAATCGATGAGGGCGGCGATGGCGAATTCGACGCAAAAGGAAACGACGTTCAAAAGAACGACGAGCCGCAAGGTGCCGATGAAGCGGCGGTCGGTCGGCAGCGACAGCGCATCGTCATCGTCCATTGGCTAATCCCAAAAATCCGGGCGCGCCGGCGAGAGCACGCCGCCGATCCGGACGGGGGCGATTCTCAAGGCCAGGCCGCGCACGTCGGTCTCGACCGCGACGCCGCAGAGGGTCGCTTCGCCGCCCGCCGGCTCCATGCGCAGGCCGGGCGTCTTCCGGGTGAAGCGGCGGATCGGCTCCTCGATCTCCATGCCGATCACCGAATTATAGTCGCCGCTCATGCCGACGTCGGTGATGAGCGCCGTACCTTGCGGCAGGATGCGGTGATCGGCGGTCGGCACATGCGTATGCGTGCCGACGACGAGCGAGGCGCGGCCGTCGACGAAATATGCGAACGCCTGTTTTTCGCTCGACGCTTCGGCGTGGAAATCGATCACCGCCGCATCGCAGCCTGCGCCGAGCGGACAGGCGGCAAGCTCCTGCGCGCCGGCCGCGAAAGGATCGTCGAGAGCATCCATGAAAATCCGCCCGAGGAGATTGACGACGAGCACGCGCCCACCGTTTGCCGTCTCGAGCAGCGTCGCGCCTGCGCCGGGCGTGCCGCACGGATAGTTGAGCGGACGGATCAGCCGCGGCTGATGCGCGATGAAGCTCAGCGCCTCGCGCTGGTCGAAGGCGTGATTGCCGAGGGTGACGCAATCGGCGCCGGCGTCGAGCAAATCGGCGAGGATCGGCTCGGTGATGCCGAACCCGCCAGCGGCATTCTCGCCATTGACGATGACGCAGTCGAGCCGCCACGCCTGCCGCAGTTTCGGCAGGTGTTCGGAAAGGACGACGCGCCCGGAGCGCCCGACAATGTCGCCGATGAACAGAAGCCGCATCCAGGTACCCGCGCTACGAGGCAGGCAGCATAGGCTCTGCCGAGCGGGAATGCCAAGCTAGCTCGCCGATTGGCCGATCGGGCCTATGAACACGAAAAACGCGCCGAGCGCGATGAATGCGAATCCCAGCGCATGATTGATTGTCAGGCGCTGCCCGAGATAGGCCACCGAAAACACCGCGAAGACCGAAAGCGTGATGACCTCCTGGATCGCCTTCAACTCGGCGCCAGAGTAGACATAGCTGCCCATGCGATTCGCCGGAACTGCCAGGCAATATTCGAAAAATGCAATCGTCCAGCTAATCAGAATAACGGCAAAGAGCGGCCGGTCGCGGAATTTCAGATGCCAGTACCACGCCGTCGTCATGAAGACGTTGGAGCAGACTAGCAACAAAACCGGGATCAAACGGGCGACGACTGGCATGAGCTTCCCTCTTAGTTCTGTCCAACCTCATCCGGCGTGAGAGATCTATCGCATCACGGCGCTACGCGCAGGCGATCCATTCGCGTTCGGTCAGCACGTAATCGAGTTTTTCGTCATAGGGCTCGCTTGGGATCTCCGGCAGTTCCTGCACGCCATAGGCGAGGCCGACGGCGATGACGGGACGCATCGCTCGCAGCCGTTTGAGGGTGCGGTCGTAGAAGCCGGCGCCATAGCCGAGCCGATTGCCGCGCCGGTCGAACCCGGCGAGCGGAACGAAGAGCAGATCGGGAAAAACCTCGGCGCCGTCGCGAGGCTCTTGAATGCCCCATTTGGCCTCGGCGAGCGGCGCGCCTTTCGTCCAGAGCCGGAAGAGAAGCGGCGCGCCGCGGCCGACCATCACCGGGAGCGCCGTGGCCACGCCATGCGCGGCAAGCTTGTCGAGGAGCGGAAAGGTCGAGGCCTCGTCGTTGATCGACCAATAGGCCGCGGCGATCTTCGTGTCCTGCTCGACGGCGAAGGCAGTGCCGACGGCGCCGAGATGCCGCGCGAAGGCCCGCGACTCGGGCTGCGTCACCCGCGCGCGCCGCGCCAGCACGTCGCGACGCAAGGCGGCTTTGGCGGAAATCGCGTCCATGAATTCGGTGGGAAGAGGGCGAGGCGCGGGGCCGCGATGGCCGTGGGATTGTGATCCCGGGAACCTACACAGTAGGTGGGCGCCGTATGTCCAAGCCCACGGGCAAGGTCAGGGACAGCTCCCTTCGAGATCGATAAGGCCCCGGGGAATGCGTCCCACGCACCCCGCAGCTCCGCTTCGCCAATCTAGGGCGCATGCGGGGCGATTGCTAGAGGGAGCCGCTTGGGCCCAGCCAGTGCATCCGCCAAGTCTTCAGCCCCGATCGCGGATTGACGCCGGCCTGCCGCCGTTCAAATCCGGCTTTCTCATAGAAGCGCAGCGCGCGCGGATTGTCGGCGTTGACGTCGAGCGCGAGGCCGCTCGGACAAAGGCCTTTGGCCGCATCGACGAGCCGCAGGCCGATGCCTGCGCCGAAGAACTCGGGCCGAACGGCAATCTGTTCGAGAATGCCGCGCTGGCGGTTGAGCAGCATGAAGCCCAAGAGACGCGCACCGTCGAAGGCGCAGATCGTCTCCGCGCCTTGCGCCTCCAGAGTCGTGACGTAGCCGCAAAACCAATCCCGCCGCGCGGCGAAATCTATGCTCGGCATCACGGCCTGCCAGCTCGCCGCCCAAAGAGCGGCGAGCGCGTCGAGATCCGTGCCGCGCGGCGCCAGGCGGACGTAGGGCGCGTGCCGAATCTCGCCTCGCACTCCGGTCATGGCGCAATTCCCATGCGCGGCTCCGTGCTCTAAGAACCGGGAATGAATGAGACCACGCCGCCTTCGCCCTCACAAGTCCCGCATCCCGCCATTCGCCGCCTCGTGCTTGCCG
>JASHVQ010000072.1 GCA_030044485.1 Methylovirgula sp.
ACGGCGGCGCTGATACGGCGCTTTGGCACAATCGCTTCCCCGAAGAATGGGCGAAGGTGAATCGCGAAGCGATCGAGGAAGCCGGCCGCGGCGAGGATATCGTCTTTTTCAATCGCTCCGGCTTTACGCAGAGCCCGAAATTCTCGACCTTGTTCTGGCTCGGCGATCAACTGGAGAGTTGGGACCAATATGATGGCTTGAAGAGCGCCATCGTCGGCACGTTGTCGGGCGGCATATCGGGCTTCAGCCTTTTGCACGGCGATATCGGCGGCTACACCACGCTTTCGCTGACTGTCGCCGGGCGAAAAATCCCCATCATCTTTCGTTCAGACGAACTCCTGCAGCGCTGGATGGAATTCGGCGCTTTCACCTGCGTCTTTCGCACCCACGAGGGGCTCGACACGACGATCGGCGCGCAGGTCGACAGCAGTCCGGCCAACATGGCGCATCTGGCGCGCTTTGCGAAAGTCTACAAAGGCCTCGGCGCCTATCGTAAGGCCTTGGTCGCGGAAGCCGCGCAACACGGCCATCCTCTCGCGCGCCATCTTTTCCTTCATTATCCCGACGATCCGCGCACACACGAGCTGCGTTTTCAGTTCTTGCTGGGGCGCGATCTCCTGGTCGCACCGGTCGTCGACAAGGGCGCCGATTCGGTCCGAGTTTATTTCCCAAAGCGGGATGGCTGGACCAATCTCTGGAGCGGCGAAGAAATTGCGGTGTCGGGCGCGTGGAAAACGGTGCCGGCGCCGCTCGGCAAACCGGCTGTCTTTTTGCGCAAGGACGCGGCCTCGGCAGGTCAGATCCTTTCAGGATTGAAGTCGGTCGGCGTGCTTCCGTGATGGCCAGAGCGTCGCGCTGAACGTGACCGCCGCCAGCATACCGGCGGTCTGCGCCAGGATGAAGGCCGGAACTCCGGAGGGCGCAATTCCAGCAAAAGTGTTCGACAGCGCGCGCGCAATCGTTACCGCAGGATTGGCGAAAGATGTCGAGGCCGTGAACCAATAGGCAGCCGCGATGTAGAGACCAACGGCGTATGGCGTTGCGGCCGGTGTGTGCGCGACGCAGCCGAAAATGGTCAGAAGCAGTCCGAAAGTCGCGACAGATTCCGAAAACCATTGTGCGGGACCTGTGCGTAACGTGGTCGAAATCTGCCAGAGCGGCTGTCCGAACATGAGATGCGCGGCCCACGTGCCGAGAACAGCGCCAACAAGCTGCGCGCCGACATAGGCAAAGCAATCCGGCCAGGGCAGGACGTGCTTTAACGCGGAGGCCAGACTGACGGCCGGATTGAGATGTGCTCCGGAAATTGGCCCGAAGATTAGAATGAGCACGATCAGGATTGCGCCCGTTGCGAGCGTATTGGCGAGCAACGCCAAGCCGGCATTTCCGCCGGCGAGCTTAACGCCCATGATGCCGGAGCCAACGATTGCCGCAAGCAAAAAGGCCGTTCCAAGTCCTTCAGCGAGCAGCCGATGCGCGAGCTTTTCGCTCACGTCTTTTTTGCCGCGCACGTCGCGCCCTCGAGATGCCCAATGTCGCGCAGCCGTTGCGCCAGCGACAGTTTGCCGATGGCCGCGAGCGGCAGCGCGAGAAACAGGCTGATTCGATTACGCATGAACTTGAACGCCTGCACAAAGGCGCGTTCCTTGTCGATGTCGCTGCCTTCAACGGCTGCCGGATCTTCAATACCCCAATGCGCCGTCATCGGCTGGCCCGGCCATGTCGGGCAGGTTTCGCCTGCAGCGGCATCGCAGACGGTGAACACAAAATCCATGATGGGCGCGCCGGGCTTGGCGAACTCGTCCCAATTTTTCGAGCGAAAGCCGTCGATCGGATAGCCGTAGGAATCAAGCACCTTGAGCGCGATGGGATTTATTGTCCCTTTCGGGTGGCTACCGGCCGAATAGGCGTTGAAACGTCCCGCTCCATCCTTCCGCAGTATACCTTCGCCGATGATGGAACGCGCCGAGTTGCCCGTGCACAGAAACAGCACATTGAATATCCGCTCAGTCATGAGCCGAGACTTTCGGCGGGCAGCAAGGCATCAAATCATTGATGACGGGCGCGCAGAGATCGGACCGCCCGCCGCAACAATCCTTGAGCAGGAACAGAACCAGGTCGCGCAAGCATGGAAGATGGGCGCGGTAGACGATCGAGCGGCTTTGCCGTTCGCCGTCGATCAGGCCGGCACGCGACAGAACCGCAAGATGCGCGGACATCGTGTTTTGCGGGACCTGCACAAGCCGGGCGAGTTCGCCGGCCGCAATACCCTCCGGCTCGCGGGAGACCAGGAGCCGGAAGGTTTCGAGGCGGGTCAGCTGCGCGAGCGCTGCAAACGCCCCTATGGCGTCTATAGAATCCATATATCCAGAATAGTAGATATATCAGGACCAGTCAATTGTGAGGCCGGCTGGAAGGGCGTTTCGCGCTGCGGCGAATTGCGCTCGCGCATCCGCCAAAACTCGCCGACTTTCCTGTTAAAACCGAGGCTTCGCAACCTGCGCCGCGACTCGATCCAAGCGCCAAGATGAACGCGCCCCATACCAAGCATATGCCCATCCCCCCGCGGTTCATCCGCGGGCTCGGCGAAATCGCCGGGGATTACGACCTGATCCTTTGCGACGTCTGGGGCGTGGTCCATAACGGCGTCGTCTATTACCGCGACGCCACCGATGCGCTCGCCCGCTTTCGCGCCCAGGGCGGCACGGTCATTCTCCTCACCAACGCGCCACGCCCGCGCCAGCGCGTCGGCGCCTTCCTCGAGGGCCTCGGCGTGCCGGGCGAAGCCTATGACGAGATCGTCAGCGCCGGCGACGTGACCGTTTCACTGATTCTCGAGCGCGGCGATCTTCCGCTCGCGCATATCGGGCCGCCCAACGACATATCGCTCTTTGCCGAAGCCGAGGCTTTGGCCGGCCGGCCCTTGCGTTTCACGCCGCTTGAAGAGGCCGCCTATGTCGTCGCCATCGGGCTCAACGACGCCGAAAACGAAATGCCGTCGGATTACGATGCGCGGCTGCGGCTTATGCTGGAGCGCAATGTCGAGTTCATCTGCGCCAATCCGGACATTGTCGTCGAGGTCGGCGACAAGCTCGTCTATTGCGCCGGCGCACTGGCCGAGGCCTATGCGCGGATGGGCGGCGGGGTGACGCAGGCGGGCAAACCCTATCCGGCGATCTATGAGCGCGCTTTGGCGCTGGGCGAGAGACTGCGTGGCGGCGGGCTCGACCGCGCGCGCGTCCTGGCCATAGGGGATTCGGCGCAAACCGACATCAAAGGCGCGCAGGACCAGGGTCTCGCCACGCTTTTCGTGACCAACGGCATCCATCGCGCCGAATTGCACCCTGGCAATGCGGAACTCGATGCCGCCGCTTTCCGGCAGTTCATCGAAGGCACGGGCATAGCGCCGACGGCGGCGATTCCCGAACTTTTCTGGTGACCGGTGAGATTGCTTCAGGCGGCGACGGGCGAGAAGACCGCGTCGATCTTGGCTTTAAGCGTGACGGCGTTGAAGGGCTTGACGATGTAGTGATTGACGCCGGCTTTGCGCGCCGCCACGACATTGTCGGTCTTCGATTCGGCGGTGACCATGATGAAGGGAATGTCCGCCCCGTGCTCGAATTCGCGCACTTTCTGGAGCAATTGAAAGCCGGTCATCGGCTCCATGTTCCAGTCGGAAATGATCAGCCCGTAATGACGCTTTTGAATCTTTTCCAGCGCTTCGGCGCCGTTGGCGGCCTCGTCGACATTCTCGAAGCCGATTTGCTTCAACAGGTTGCGGATGATCCGGACCATGGTCTGGTAATCGTCGACGACCAGAATTGGCAGAGAAGGATCGACAATCATCTATGTCTCCAACCGTAAGCCGAGGAGCGCCTGAACCAATCGGCAGGGTCGCGCTGCCGCAATTGCCGCAATACTGTCGTACCGTCGGCAGGATTAAACGCAGTCTCGCTTGCGATTCGGTTAATGGAAGCTGCGAGAAACGGGGCGTTCCGCCCGGTTGCCGGGATGAACCGAACTTCCTATGTTCCGCCGCTCCGGGCGGGGCGCGATCGGCAGGAGGCCCCCTTTCGGCCGCTCTCCCAAGATTTCAGGGGTTTCTTTGACAAATTCCTGGCGGGAGAAGGAATTTCTCCTCAGCTTAGACCCGCAAGCCCCGCCACCCGGTCTCGAAGGCGCCGTGGTGACGATCGGCAATTTCGACGGCGTGCACCGCGGCCATGTCGCCGTCCTGAAACGTGCTCTGGCGATGGCTGCGAAACTGCGGCGGCCCTGCGCCGTGGTGACCTTCGAACCGCATCCGAGCGATTTCTTCTTTGGCGCCGGGACGATTTTTCGCCTGACGCCCGCCGAAACCAAGGCGGCGGCTTTGGCGCGGCTCGGGATCGACGCGATGATCGTCCTGAATTTCGACGCGACGCTTGCGGCGCTTTCGCCCGAGGAATTCGTGCGCGACGTTCTCGTCCGGCGGCTGAAGGTCGGCGGCGTCGTCGTGGGCTATGATTTTCGCTTCGGCAAAGGCCGGGCGGGAACGCCCGCCTTTCTTGCCGAAGCCGGGGCGCGTTTTGGCTTCTCGGTCGAAATTGTCGAGCAAATCTCCGCCGATGCGAGCGGCTCGATCGAGCCCGCCTCTTCGACGGCCACGCGCCGCGCGCTCGAAGCGGGCGACGTCGAGCGGGCGAGGCTTCTGCTCGGCCATCCTTATTTCGTCGTCGGCGAAGTCGTTCACGGCGAGAAGCGTGGCGCGAAACTCGGCTTTCCGACCGCCAATCTGCGTCTCGATTCGAGCGCGCGCCTGCGCCAGGGGATCTACGCGGTCGGGGTCACGATCGACGGCGCGCTCTACGGCGGAGTCGCAAGCTTCGGCACGCGGCCGACTTTCGGAGATGGCGCGCCGCTGCTTGAAGTCTTCGTCTTCGACTTTTCCGGAGATCTTTACGGAAAGACGATTGAAGTCGCCTTCGTCGGCTTCATCCGCGACGAGCAAAAGTTTGGCCATCTCGAAGACTTGGTCGCGCAGATGCGGCGCGATGCGGCTGCGGCAAGGAAAATGCTGGCGGAGCGCGCCGGGGCCGGCCGGCAAGAGGCCGGTGCGACGTAACTCAGTCGACGCGGCGCTTCGATAGCTTGCGCGCCAAGGTGCGCCGATGCATGCCGAGCCGGCGCGCCGCCTCGGAAATGTTGAATTCCGTATCGGCGAGAGTCTCGTGAATTCGCTCCCATTCCAGGGTTTTGATCGAACTTGGCCGGGCGCTCAAGGCGATATTGCAATCGCCCGCATCGCGTCCGAATGCGGCCTCGATGTCGTCGGCGTTCGAAGGTTTCGCCAGATAGTGGCAAGCGCCAAGCTTGATCGCCTCGACGGCCGTGGCAATGCTGGCAAAGCCGGTGAGCACGACGATCTTCGTCGAAGGGTCGTGCTGATGCAGGATCCTGACGCACTCCAGCCCGGACGGGCCGATGAGCTTCAAGTCGACGATGGCGAATTCCGGCGACATGTTCTCGAGCGCCGCCGCCAGGGCGCCGACGCGCTCGCAGACTGCGACCTCGTAGCCGCGGCGTTCGAACGAGCGGCGCAGGGCATAGGAGAACGTCGCATCGTCGTCGACGATCAGCAAGCTCGGCTTGTCCACTTGCGAGGGTCTATCCAGCTGCATTGCGCTTCTCGTCCGCGATCGAAAGCGCGCCGATCGGCAGGCAAAGTTCCACCGACGCGCCGCCTTCGTGGTTGTTGCGAGGCACGATCGTGCCGCCCAGCTTGCGCAGCACGTTGACGACAAGGAAGAGGCCGAGGCCGCTTCCGGAACGCTTCTTGGTCGATTGATAGGGCTTGCCGAAATTCGCGAGAATCTCGGGACTGAAACCCGGGCCCTTGTCGCGCACGTTGACGACCAGCTTGTCGGCCTCGCGCTTTGCCTCGATGTTGATCCACTCGGGCGAGGCTTCGAGCGCATTGTCGAACACGTTCATCAGCACCTGCCGCAGCACGGTGTCGGAGACGATGCCGGTGTCGGCGTCGATCTTGTGCACGTAGTCGAGGTGGGGAGGGCCGCGCGTCTCTTGCCAATCGGCGACGACGTCGTCGAGGAACTCGACAAGCGTCGTCCGCTCGGCGCCTTCGCCGCGCGCCTCGCCCGCGGCGAGCAGAATACGCGACAGCGTCTCCTTGCAGCGCCCGAGCGCGGCGCGCATCTCGGCGATGTCATTATCGATCTCGCCGTTGGCGACGAGCGCCGGCATGCGCGCCCAGTCGTTGACGATCACCGAAAGGATCGAGAGGGGCGTGCCGAGCTCGTGCGCCGCTCCGGACGCGAGCAGCCCCATTCTGACGATATGCTCTTCCTCGGCCGATTGCTGCCTGAGCTCCGACAGGCGCTGGTCGCGCTCGCGCAAATTGCGGGTAATGCCGGTCACGAACAAGACCAGCAGCACGGCGGCGAGCAGGAAGCAGAGAAATGTGCCTAGGACGCGCAGATCGAGAAATCCAGGCAGGCCGCGATCATGCGTCTGCTCGTAGGACAGCAGACCGATGTCGCGGTAACAGGCCGTGAGCAGCAGAAAACAGGCGCTGGTCACGCCGATCAGCGTCCAGGTCCAAAGCGGGCGCAGCAGAACCGCGCCGAGGATCACCTGCAGCAGGAAGAGCGAGACGAAAGGGTTGGTGGCGCCGCCGCTCAAGTAAAGCTGCAGCGTGAGCGCCGCGACGTCGAGAAGGAACTCGAAAAACAGCTCGGTATCGGTGATGACGGCGGCGCTGCGCCAGCGGTAAAGGCTGGCGAGATTGAGCGCGATCAGAAAGAGCACCACGCTCCCCATGGCCGGGAGCGGAAGTTTGATGCCGAGCCAGAATTCGACGACGAGAATCGTGGCGATCTGCCCGCCCACGGCGAGCCAGCGCAGCGTGATAAGAAGCAGCAGATTCCTCTTATCCGCCGTCTCTTGAATCGAGCTCGCTTCCATTCCCTGCTTTGGGCGCGATTCGCCGAGCGGGTCGCGGATTACGCGGTAGAAATCAGGAGCGGATATAAGTCCCATCCGAAGCGATCCTGCTCCGCTCAGTCCCAGCATATGATTCGCGCCCCACCTATCCTGTGGGCATCATGCCCGGCATCATGTTGGTGTCGAGGTGATACATCACCCATAGCGAGCCAGCGACGAGGATCGCCACGACCACGAATGTAAATACGAAGGCAGCCGTATTCCAGGTTTGGCCCGACGAGCCATCCATGTGCAGGAAATAGACCAAATGCACGATGATCTGCGCCACGCCGAGGGCGACGCAGATCGGGATGACCGTCGCCGCCGGGGCCGTGCCCGACATGACCAAGGCGAAGGGAATGAAGGTTAACACCGCCGACAGCAGGAAGCCGGTGAGGTAGGAGCGGACGTCGGCATGCGCCGCGCCGCCTGCGGCGCGGCCATGCGCCGTCGTTGCGATGAAGGGACCGCGTGGCTCGTGCATCAGGCAACTCCCATCAGGTAAACGACCGTGAAAACGCCGATCCAGACGATGTCGAGGAAATGCCAGAAAAGGCTCAGGCACATGAGGCGCGTGCGATTGGCGTCGGTGAGGCCGCGGCGCAGCACATGCGCGATCAGCACGCCCATCCAGATCATGCCGGAGGTCACGTGCAGGCCGTGCGTGCCGACCAGCGTAAAGAAGGCCGACAGAAAGCCGGAGCGCTCCGGGCCCGAGCCCTCGCCGATAAGCTTGATGAATTCGTGGACCTCCATGCCCACGAAGCTGAGGCCCAGAAGCAGCGTGAGGCCCAGCCAGCGCAGCACCCAGGCCTTCTGTCCTTGCCCGGCGGAGATCATCGCCATGCCGTAGGTGAAGCTCGAGACGAGCAGGCAGGCCGTTTCAACCGCCACGTAGGGCAGACTGAATATGTCGCGTCCCGTCGGGCCGCCGGCGGTCGCATCGCGCAACACCGCGAAACTCGCAAAGAGCGATGCGAAGAGGATGCAGTCGCTCATCAGATAGATCCAGAAGCCCAGCGTCGTGATGGCGCCGGCGTCGTGGTGCTCCTCCTCGACTTCGAAGACTTCGGGAAGAAGGGGCGCAGTCGTGAGAGGTCGTGTCTGGATGTTCATGTCAGGCCTGCGATCCTAGCTGTTCGAAGTAGCGGTCTTCGTCGCGCGCCACTTCGTCGGAAGAGACGTAGTAGTCGCGGTCCTCGTCGAAGGAATGGATGATGGCGAGCGAGATCGCCGCGGCGAAGGAAATGATCGCCAGCCACCAGATGTGCCAGATGAGCGCAAAGCCCATGAGCGCCGCGCAGCCGCTGATGAGAACGCCCGTACCGGTGTTGCGCGGCATGTGGATGGGGCGATAGGCGGCGAAGGGGCGATGCGCCACGCCACGGCGTTTCATCTCCCAATAGGCATCGCGCGTGGTGACGACCGGGGTGCGGGCGAAATTATAGGGGGGCGGCGGTGAAGCGACGGCCCATTCGAGCGTGCGTCCGTTCCAGGGGTCGCCGGTCAGGTCGCGCAGTGCCGCTCGATTGCGGATGCTGAGCGCGATCTGCGCAAGCTGAGCGGCGATGCCGCAGGCAATGAGGAGCGCGCCGCACATCGCGACGACCAGGTAGGCGTGCCACACAGGGTTGTCGAGATGATCGAGCCGCCGCGTCATGCCCATGAGGCCCAGCACGTAGAGCGGCATGAAGGCGATGTAGAAGCCGACGAACCAGCACCAGAAGGAGATCTTGCCGAGCCGTTCGTCGAGCGTGAAGCCGAAGGCCTTCGGAAACCAATAGCTGAATCCGGCCATGCAGCCGAAGACCACGCCGCCGATGATGGCGTTGTGGAAATGCGCGACCAGGAAAAGACTATTGTGCAGCACGTAGTCGGCGGGCGGAACGGCCATCAGCACGCCGGTCATGCCGCCGATGGTGAAGGTGATCATGAAGCCGATCGTCCACAGCACCGGCGTCGTGAAGCGCACCCGGCCGCGATACATGGTGAACAACCAATTGAAGATCTTCGCGCCGGTGGGTATCGAGATGATCATCGTCGTAATGCCGAAGAAGGCATTCACGTCGGCGCCCGAACCCATGGTGAAGAAGTGGTGCAGCCAGACGACGAACGAGAGGATCGTTATGCAAATGGTCGCGTAGACCATCGACTTGTAGCCGAAGAGCGGCTTGCCCGAGAACGTCGCGATGACCTCCGAGAACACGCCGAAACACGGAAGGATCAGGATGTAGACTTCCGGATGTCCCCAGGCCCAGATGAGGTTGATGTACATCATCGGGTTGCCGCCGGCGTCGTTCGTGAAGAAGTGCATGCCGAGATAGCGGTCGAGCGACAGCATGGCGAGGGTTGCCGTCAGGATCGGGAAAGCGGCGACAATCAGCATGTTGGCGCAGAGCGCCGTCCAACTGAAAATCGGCATGCGCATGAGTGTCATGCCCGGAGCGCGCATGCTGAGGATGGTGGTGATCATGTTGACGCCGGAGAGCAGCGTTCCGATGCCGGCGATCTGCAGCGCCCAGATGTAATAATCGACGCCGACCCCGGGGCTGTAGGCGATCTCCGAGAGCGGCGGATAGGCGAGCCAACCGGTGCGCGCGAATTCGCCCACCCCGAGCGATACGTTGACGAGCAGCGCGCCGACCGCGGTGAGCCAGAAGCTCAGGTTGTTGAGATAGGGAAAGGCCACGTCGCGCGCCCCGATCTGCAGCGGCATCGCGATGTTCATGAGCCCGACGATGAAGGGCATCGCCATGAAGAAGATCATGATGACGCCGTGCGCGGTGAAGACCTGATCGAAATGTTCGGGCGGCAGGTAGCCAGCCCCGCCGGTCGAGGCGAGCGCCTGCTGGGTACGCATCATGATGGCATCGGCGAAGCCGCGCAGCAGCATGACCAGCGCCAGCACGATGTACATGATGCCGATCTTCTTGTGGTCGACCGACGTCATCCAGTCGAACCACAGCGCCCGCCAGAAGCCAAAATAGGTGATAAGCGCGACGAGCCCGAGGCCGCCCACCACCATCAAGCCCACGGCGCCCATGATGATCGGCTGATGGAGCGGAATCGCATCCATGCTGAGCTTGCCCATCATCCCGCCCGTCATCGCAGGATCCTCGTTTCAGGAGCGCCGCAGAGACCGACGTCGCCGAAGGTTTCCTTGGCCATCGCCAGGCGCATTAAGTCGTCGGTGCAGGCCGAGCCGTCGGAACATTTGTTGAGCGCATCGTGGTAGACGGTCGACTCGATATCGCCGTAATAAGTGACCGGCATATCTTCGCTTGGCTCGGCGAGCTGACGGTAGGCGGTCATCGTCAGTTCCTGCGGGGCGGCGCGGACCTTGTCGACCCATTTGCTGAAATCGACAGGCGTCATGGCGCGCGTTGCAAATTGCATGTCGGAGAAGCCGTCGCCGCTGTAATTTGCCGAAATGCCGGTGTAGTTGCCGGGCTTGCTGGCGAGCAGGCTCAGCTTC
>JASHVQ010000073.1 GCA_030044485.1 Methylovirgula sp.
CCGCCGCTCGCCATGGGGCGCACCTCGACTGGCTGACCCGGGTTTAGAAGGACGGCTTGATCGGGCGGCGGGCGCGCTTCAATCTGGAAAACGAGCTTGGCGTTCATATCCTCGCTGTAGATGAGGGGAGGCGTGTATTCGGCGGTCGGCGAGATGAAGGAGATTGCGCCGTGGAGATTTTGCGCGCAGCCGTCGCAGCTGAAAGCGACTCTTTCGCCATAATGAATGGAGGAGAGTTGCGGCTCGGGAACGAAGAAGCGCACGAAGACGTTGCCGGGCGGCAGAAGCGAGACGACGGGCGCGCCGGCGGCCAGAGTCTCGCCGGGAAAGGCGATCACATCGACAATGCGGCCATGGGCCGGGGCGAACATCTTGCGTTGCGCGAGCCGCCATTCGGCCATGGCGAACGCCGATTGCGCCGCCGCAACCGCGGCACGCTGCATTTTAATCTCGCCTTCGCGTCCCATGGGATTTTGCATTTGTTGCAAAGCCGCCTGGCTTACGTTCACTTTCGCTTCGGCGGAAAGAAAGGCGGCGCGCAGCGAGTCGACGTTCTGCTCAGTCTCGAAGCCGGAGGCGAGAAGCTTTTGACCGCGATCGTAATCGAGCTGGGCGCGCACCAAAGTCGCCTTTGCATCGGCGAGGTTGCCTTGCGCCTGTAGAATTTCGGTGGGTTTGCCGGCGGCCAGCAGATTGCCGAGTTGCTCTTTGGCTTGGTTCAGCTGGCGCGCGGCCTGATCGCGGGCAGCGCGGTCATCGATCTCATCCTGCGTGAAAAGCAGCCTACCCGCATCGACCTCGTCGCCGCGTCGGACCGCGACCGAAGTCAGAAGCCCTTCGAGCACCGGCCCGATCTTGACATAGTCGGCTTCGGCATAGCCCTGCCAGGCCACTTTCGGCGGCTTGCGGCTCAGAACCCACCAGACGGCGCCCCCGGCGAATAGGGCCGCGATCACAAGCCAAATTGCGAGCCGACGCACCATCTTGCAGGCCACTATGCAACGGAACGGTTTCGTTGCATTATAGGCCCAAGCCAGGCCTGGCAAGAGTTTATTGAGACAGGTGAGAATGAGGCAAACTGCAGACCGGGTTAATGAGGACGACATCGGCCGTCGCCGCGGCGGTCGGCCGACTCACGCCGAGGCCGAGCGCCGCCACGACATGCTGCTGAAAACGGCGGCGGAACTTTTCCTCAAGCATGGGGTGCGTGGCGTTTCGGTCGATGCGCTCGCGCAGACGGCGGGCGTCGCCAAGCGGTCGATCTATGCCCGCTATGCGGACAAAGGCGAATTGTTCGCCGCCGCCATAGAACGCGTGATCGAGGACCGCGCAAAAACGCTTTTCGCTTTCGAAGTGCCGGAGGGGCCGGCCGAGGACGGCCTGCTGGCGTTCGGCCGCCACCTCGTCGATCTGGCGCTCAAACCGGAGAATATCGCTTTCATGCGGCTGCTGATCAGAGAGGCCCCGCATTATCCGAGCCTCGCCAAGCTCGACAGCGATCGCAACCGCCAGCGTGCGCTTGCGGCCATGATGCGCGTATTTTCTGTCTATGCCGAACGGGGCGAGATCGGGCTCGACAATCCCGAGACGCTCGCGGAGCTTTTCTGGCTGCTTGTCGTGCGCGCCGCGCAGTGGCGAGCCTTGATCCTCGGTCCGGAAGATCCGGCGCAGGCCGAGCGGCGGCTGAAAGCCGCAGTCCGCCTCTTTCTGGATGGCTGCCGACGGCGGTGAGCCTCGGCAAGAGCAGGAGCCTCAGCTTTTCACCCGCACGTAATCGCCGGGCGCGTCGCAAAGCGGCGCGAATTTTCCTCCGCCCGGGGCGCGGGCCGGCACTTTTTCGGGCGCGAGTTTGGCAATCCAGGCCGCCCAGTCTGGCCACCAGCTGCCCTTGTGCTCGGTGGCGGCGGCGAGCCAGTCCTCATAGGCGCCGGACGGACGCGGCCCCGTCCAATATTGATATTTGGACTTGCGCGGAGGGTTGATGACGCCGGCGATATGACCGGAACCGGCCAATACAAAGCGCACCTCGCCGCCGAAGAGCTGCATGCCGGCAAACACCGATTTGGCCGGCGCGATATGGTCCTCGCGCGTCGCGAGGCTGTAGATGGGCACGTTCACGTCGGAAAGATCGAGCTTCTCCCCGGCAATCACCATCTCGCCTTTGCCGAGCTTGTTCTCGAGATAGCAGTTGCGCAGATAGAAGGAATGATTGGCCGCCGGCACGCGGGTCGAATCCGAATTCCAGGTCAGGAGATCGAAGGGCAGGGGCGTCTGGCCGCGCATGTAATTGTTGACCACAAAGGACCAGATCAAGTCGTTCGGCCGCAGCATGTTGAAGACGGTCGCCATTTTGGTGCCGTCGAGATAGCCTTTCTCGGCCATGCTCTCTTCGACGGCACGGATCTGCTCTTCGTCGACGAAGACCTTGAGATCGCCGGCGTCGGCAAAATCCGTCTGCGTCGTGAAGAACGTGGCGCTGGCGATGCGCCGCTCGGCGCGGCGCGCCATCAGGGCAAGGGCGATCGAAAGCAAAGTTCCGCCGACGCAATAGCCGAGCGCGTTGACGCGCTTCTCGCCGGTGATCTCGGCGATCACGTCGAGCGCGGCGAAGACGGCTTCGTCGAGATAGGCCTCGAAATCCTTGTCGCGGTGGCGCGTGTCGGGATTGACCCAGGAGATGAGAAAAACGCTCAAGCCCGCTTCGACCGCGAAGCGCACAAAGCTTTTTTCGGGGCTGAGATCGAGGATGTAATATTTGTTGATCCAGGGCGGGATGACGAGCAGCGGGCGCTTGAAGACTTCTTGCGTCGCCGGCGCATATTGG
>JASHVQ010000074.1 GCA_030044485.1 Methylovirgula sp.
GATCTTGGCCTCGAGATCGGGCGCGATCTTTTCGCCGAGCTGGCCGCAGAATAGGATATATTCCGAAGGAATCGAGACATCCGCCTCGAGCTCGAAGACGAAATGCCCGTCATCGCGCTGCGCGGAAAGGACTGCCTTGGTGGCCGCGCCGACCGCCGCGTCGACCTCGCCCAAATTGGCCTTCTGAACCTTTTCTAAAACAGCCTGATTCGTCATCACGCAAGCCCAATCCTTTCGCAAATCACATGCTAATTCTGTTGAAGAACGGCTTCGGCGGCGGTGAAGCCGGAGCGCACGGCGCCTTCGATCGTGGCCGGAAGTCCGGTGGCCGTCCAATCGCCCGCAAGCCGGAGATTGGCGAAGGCGGTCCGTGCGGCTGGGCGGCGATCCTCTTCCTCTAGTGTTGCGGCGAAGGTCGCGCGTTTCTCCTTGATGATTTGCCATGCGGGGAGCGGCTGCGCAATCCGTACCGCCCGCGACACATCGGACCAGAATTTGGGCGCAAGTTCCTCACGCGGCACGTCAATTAGCCGGTCGGCGGCGCTGATCGTGACCGACAGCCGGTCGGGAAAGGCAAAGACCCATTCGATTGTTCCGTTAACGACCCCGAGAACCGGCGGCAGATCGGGGGGCGGGGCGATCTTGAAATGCCCATTGACAATGGCGCGGTAGGCCTGGGGGGTTTTCAGCTCGGGAAGAAGAGACGCGGCAACCGCCGCGGGCACGGCGAGGATCACCGCGTCGTTTGCGCCAATGTCGATTCGCTCCGCGCCGAAATCGAGGCTGGCCGCCTTGTCGGCCTTCGTCCCGATGGCCGAGAGGCGGCGTTCGAAGCGGATATCGACACTCCGTGCCCGGAGATGGCGCAGAGCCGGCGTCACGAAGGCATTCGACAATCCCTTGGCGACGAGCGGACGGCAGGCCTTGCCTCCCTTGGCGAGGGTCTCGCGCAGGATCGCGGCGGCAAGGCTTGCCGCGCCTTCTTCGGGCGCCGTGTTGAGCGCCGCCAGAAAAAAGGGGCGCCAAAGCCTTTGGTAGAGCAGGCTTCGGCAATCCATTGCGGCCTCGATCGGCCTGCCCTTGGCGGCGCGCAGAAGATTAAGAACGCCGAGATAGTCGCGGGGACGCGTTCCCGGCACGCGGCGCTTCGGATCGAAGATCCACCAGGGAATTGCGCCGTCGTTGGGGCGCAGCACCCAGCGCTCGCCGGAGGCAAGATCGACGAAGGGAAATTCCGCGCTCTTTGGGCCTTCGAGCTGGTCTTCGCTGCCGATTTCCCGCAGAAACGCGCGCGCCGCCGTATTGCCCGACAAAAGCAGATGATTGCCATTGTCGATCGTCATGCCGAGCGCCGCGTCGAAATAGGAACGGCACCGCCCGCCAGCTTGCGGCGCCGCCTCGTAAAGCGTGATTTGGCGCGTGCCGTCGGCGAGCCGGACGGCGGCCGCAAGACCGGCGAGCCCCGCACCGATGATGTGAACCTTCCCCGGCATCAGATAAGGCCGTGCCGCAGCACAGCCAGAAGGACGCGCCGGCGCGGCACCCGCACCCTTTCGCGCGGCGGCGCAAAGCCGCGCCCCACGACGCCGGCGAGAATTGCCTGATAGACTTCGCCCATCAGCCGCGGCGCCCGCACGCTGGCGCGCGGGCAGCGCGCCATGATCTGCGCCGCTTCCTCGAAATGCGCGCGTCCCCTTGCGATCACCGGCGCGCAAGCCGCCTCAAGGCGCGGATCGGCCAGGACCTCGCGCGGGGTCCTCGCCTCGATGCCGGCCGCTTCCAAAGCCTCGCGCGGCAAATAAAGCCGCGCCATGGCCGCGTCCTCATCGAGGTCGCGCAGAATGTTGGTGAGCTGGAAGGCGCGGCCGAGATGATGCGCCAGGCGCTGCCCCTCGGCGTCCGGCACGCCGAAGACGCGCACCGAAAGACGCCCGACGGCGCTTGCCACGCGGTCGCAATAAAGATCGAGCGCCGTCCAATCCGGCGCCTGAATGTCGGAGAGCACGTCCATTTCCATGCCGTCGATGACCGCGAAGAAATCTTCGCGCCTGAGGTCGAAGGCGCGGATGGCCGCGGCCAGCCCGGCAAGATGCGCCGCGGGCTCTTTGCCGGCGCAAAGGGCCGCGATCCGAGTGCGCCAGTCTTCGAGCGCGGCGCGTCGCGGCGCGATTTCGCCGCCGCCATCGGCGATGTCGTCGACCGCCCGGCAAAAGGCGTAGATCTCGAACATGGCCTCGCGCTGCTTGCGGGGCAGGACCCGCATGGCGGTATAGAACGAGCTGCCGCTCGCCCGCGCCTCGGCCGTGGGCGCGACGGGTTCGGCGAGGCTCATGCGTTCCTCACCGCCTGGCGCGAGCCGGCGCGCCGGCCGCGCTCGATAAGGCCGGCGCTTGCGCCGGCGAGCACGGCGGCGAGAAAGCCGGGTCTCGTCAAATGCACGCGCTCGCTCAACGGATCGCGCTCGATGAGCATGGAGACGAGGATTCGCGCCAAACGCGCGATCGCCGCGGTCTCCAGGCCAAGCCGCAGGTCGCGCACCTGGCGCGGCAAATCCGCGCCCTGGCGCACCAGCGCTTCAGTACGCGCCGCAAGGGCGTGCAGACAGGCAAGCAGGCGCGGCGAGGCGGCCGTGGCGTCGAGTTCGCCGACCCGCGCGTCTTCCTTGGCGAGCATGTCGAGCGGGATATAGACTCGATCGAGATTCTTGTAATCGGCGCGACAATCCTGCAGGTGATTGATGATCTGCAGCGCCGAGCAGAGCGCATCGTTTGCCGGCCACGTCAGCTCGCTTTCGCCATGCACGTCGAGCACGAAACGCCCGACGGGCGCGGCGGAAAAGGCGCAATAATGCATGAGCTCGTCGAAATTGGCGTAGCGCAGCTTCACGGCGTCCATGCGGAAAGCCTTCAGCAGATCCTGCGCGTGGCGCGGCGAGAGACGGCGCTCGGCAAGCGCGGCGCGCAGTGGGCGCGCCGCCGAAACATCGTCGCGTCGGCCGAGCAGCGCCGCTTCGAACCGGTCGAGCGCGTCGAGTTTTTCCTGCGGCTTCAATACGGGGCTGTCGGCAATGTCGTCGGCGCCACGCACGAAATAATAGAAGGCGTGGACGACCTGCCTGTGCTGGCGGGCGATAAGAATCGAGGCGACCGGGAAATTCTCGTCGCGATGCGTCTTGGTCAAAGCGCCGCTCATGCAAGATATCCATGCTCTCGAAACCAGGAGAGCGCATCGGCAAGACCTTGCTGATAAGGTCTGGCTTTGAAACCCAGATCGCGTTCCGCCTTGGCGGAAGAAAAGAACATCCGGTATTTCGACATGCGCAGTCCGTCGCGCGTGAGGAAGGGCTCGCGCCGCGTGACGCGCGCCTTGGCTTCGGCAAGCATGGCCAGAGGCATGAGCGCCCGACGCGGGATGCGCAGCCGGGGCGCGCCGCGGCCGCTCAAGGCTGCGATTTCGGCAAGCATCGCGGCAAGTCCCACGTTCTGTCCGCCCAATATATAGCGCTCGCCGATCCCGCCATGCTGCAGCGCAGCAAGATGGCCGGCGGCGACGTCATCGACATGGACGAGATTGAGGCCTGTGTCCACATAGCCGGGCATGCGGCCGCGCGCCGCCTCGATGATGATCCGCCCGGTCGGGGTCGGTTTGACATCGCGCGGGCCGATCGGCGTCGAGGGATGAACGATGACGGCGGGCAGGCGCTCTGCGGCGACCATCGCGGCAACGACCGCTTCGGCGGCGACCTTGCTCTTTTTGTAGATGCCGATGGCGTCGTCGAAGCTTGCTTGCCGCGTCTCGTCCACCGGCGTTCCGTCCTTCGAGACCGCAAGCGTGGCGACGCTGCTGGTGTAGACGATGCGCTCGACGCCGGCTTTCAAGGCGGCGCGCATGAGGTTGCGCGTGCCGTCGCGGTTGGTGCGAAGAATTTCCTCGGGGTCCGGCGCCCAAAGCCGGTAGTCGGCTCCGACATGCATCAGGTAGCGCGCCCCCGCCATGGCGCGAACGACGGCGTGCGGGTCGCGCATGTCGCCCTCGACCATCTCCGCGTCGAGGCCGGCAAGGTTGAGGCGCGGGCTCGTCGCCCGCACCAGGACGCGCAGCCGGTAACCGGCCGCGGCGAGAGAATGAGCGACGGCGGAGCCGACGAAGCCCGAGGCCCCGGTGACCAAAATCGTGTCGCCCGCCATGCCCTATCCCGGGAAATTCTGGAATGGGGCGCAGAAATATCATTCGCGGCGCGCCGCCGGCAACCGTGCCACGCAAATGCCTTTTGCGAAGCCCAGGCTTCCAAAGGCCGCGTCCTGACGCCGCATGCGCCACTTTGGACCTCGGGCGCGGCGCGCGGCGGGCGACGATTTTCTGGCCTATGACGGGGTTTGAGCCTAAAGGCATCGCATGTCCAATGCGGCTCCGGATCGAAGCGACGCCGAGGCAGCACCGAAACGCCGGCCTTCGCCGCGCGCCCTGTTGACGCTCGTCCCTTACGTTTGGCGATACAAAGGAAGAATTGCCGCCGCGCTTCTGGCGCTGACAATTGCCGCGGCCGCGACGCTGGTCGTGCCGCTCGCCGTGCGCTTCATGATCGACAACGGCTTCTCGGCGCAGAGTTCGGGAACCGTCAATCGCTATTTCGCGGTCATGGTGCTGGTGGTCGGCGTGCTGGCGCTCGCCTCGGGCTGCCGCTATTACCTCGTGATGACGCTCGGCGAGCGGGTCGTCGCCGATCTGCGCGCCCGCGTCTTCGAGCATCTCTCGCGGCTCGACGCATCCTTCTTCGATACGGCGCGGACCGGCGAACTCGTCTCGCGCCTTACCGCCGATACGACGCAGCTCAAATCCGCTTTCGGCGCCTCGGCCTCGATCGCGCTGCGCAACTTCTTCCTCTTTGTCGGCGCGGTGGCGATGATGATCTATACGAGCCCCAAGCTCTCGGCGCTCGTACTCATCGCCATCCCGGTGATCGTTCTGCCGCTTTACGCGGCGGGGCGGGCGGTGCGCAAACGCTCGCGCGCCGCCCAAGACACGCTTGCCGAGGCGACCGCCTATGCGGCCGAGAATCTCGGCGCGGTGCGGGTGATGCAGGCTTTCGGCGCCGAAACGGCAACCAACGCGCGCTTTTCGGCGGCCGTCGAGAATTCCTACGAGGCGGCGCGCGTCGCCACCGTGGCGCGCGCCCTGGTGACCGCGGGCGCGATCTTTCTCGCCTTCGCCAGCGTCGTCGTGGTTCTCTGGCTCGGGGCGCGCGACGTGCTCGCCGGACGGATGACCGGCGGCCTTCTGTCGCAATTCGTGCTCTATGCGGTGCTCGCGGCGGGCGCGCTCGGCGAGCTGAGCCAGGTCTGGAGCGAGGTCGCCGCCGCGGCCGGCGCGGCGGGGCGCATCGGCGAGCTTCTCGCCATCGCGCCGAAGATCGTGGCGCCGCGCGCCCCCGCGCCGCTGCCGAGACCGGCGCGCGGCGAGATCGTCTTCGACCATGTCGAATTCGCCTATCCGAGCCGCCGCGACGCCGCCGCCCTGCACGACCTTTCCTTCAAGGTCGCGCCCGGCGAGACGGTTGCCGTCGTCGGCCCGTCCGGCGCGGGCAAATCGACGCTCTTCCAGTTGCTGCTGCGCTTCTACGATCCGCAGCGCGGCCGCATATTGCTCGACGGCGTCGACATCAAGAGCGTCGATCCCGCCGAGCTGCGCCGGCGTATCAGCTACGTGCCGCAGGATCCCGTAGTCTTCGCCACGTCCTTTGCCGACAACATCCGCTACGGCGCGTTCGAGGCGAGCGAAGCGGCGGTGCGCGACGCGGCGCGGCGCGCGGCGGCGCAGGATTTCATCGAGGCGGCCGCGGCGGGTTATGAGACCCAGGTCGGCGAGCGCGGCGTGACGCTTTCGGGCGGCGAACGGCAGCGCCTGGCGATCGCCCGCGCCATCCTGCGCTCGGCGGCGGTTCTGCTGCTCGACGAGGCGACGTCGGCGCTCGACGCCGAAAGCGAAATTCTCGTGCAGCGCGCGCTCGAGGAATTGAAAGCCGGGCGCACCACGCTGGTTATCGCGCATCGGCTCGCCACGGTTCTGTCCGCCGACCGCATCCTGGTGATGGACGAGGGCCGAATCGTCGAGGAAGGAACGCATGCCTCTCTCGTCGCCGAGGACGGGCTTTATGCGCGGTTGGCGCGGCTGCAATTCGAAAGCGGGGCGGCCGCCCTGCAGAACGACCGCAGCGCGGCGGAATAGAGATTCCAAGACCTTCCCTTTCTCGCCGCGACGAATCGTCTTATTCGTCATGTCGCTTCGCAACGCGACGATTGACGTCCGCCGCGCCACGTCCCAAATCGGTTCCGTGTCTCCCGTCATCTCCATTCGCCATCTCTCGAAGACCTACGCCCGCGGCCAGACGGCGCTGCGCGACGTTTCGCTTGACATTCGCCGCGGCGAGATTTTCGCGCTGCTCGGTCCGAACGGCGCCGGCAAGACGACGCTGATAAACATCGTCTGCGGCATCGTCACACCGAGCGCCGGCAGGGTCGAAGCCGACGGGCACGACATCATTCGCGCCTACCGCGCGGCGCGTTCGCTGATCGGCCTCGTGCCGCAAGAGCTGACAATCGGCTTCCACGAGTCGGTGCTGGCGACGGTCAGCTTCAGCCGCGGTCTCTTCGGCAAGGCGCCCGATCCGGCCTATGTCGAGAAGCTGCTGCGCGATCTTTCGCTGTGGGACCGCAGGAACAGCCAGATCATGACGCTCTCGGGCGGCATGAAGCGCCGCGTCATGATCGCCAAGGCCCTGTCGCACGAGCCGCAGATTCTCTTCCTCGACGAGCCGACGGCGGGCGTCGACGTCGAATTGCGCCGCGACATGTGGCAGCTGGTGCGCAAGCTGCGCGCCGCGGGCACGACCATCATCCTGACGACCCATTATCTCGAAGAGGCCGAGGAAATGGCCGACCGCGTCGGGGTCATCAACAAGGGCGAACTGATCCTGCTCGAAGACAAAAAGACGTTGATGCGCCAACTCGGCAAGAAGCGGCTGACGCTGGTCCTGGGCGTGCCGCTCGCCGAAATTCCGGCGCGCCTCGGCGCCCACCCGCTGACGCTCTCCGCCGACAGACGCGAGCTCGTCTATGCCTATGGCGGCAACGGCGCTGAGGCGAACATCGCGCAACTGCTTGCCGATATCGCCGAGGCGGGCGTCGTCGTGAAGGACTTGCGCACCGACGAAAGCTCGCTCGAGGATATTTTCGTGAATCTGATCCGGAGGGGACCGTGACCGCCGGCCTTAACTTGCATGCGATCCGGGCGATCTACACCTATGAGATGGCGCGCACCGCGCGCACGCTTCTGCAGAGCATCGTCTCGCCCGTGCTCTCGACCTCGCTTTACTTCGTCGTCTTCGGCTCGGCGATCGGCTCGCGCATCTCGCATGTCGGCGGCGTGAGCTACGGAGCGTTCATCGTCCCCGGCCTCATCATGCTCGGGCTTTTGACGCAGAGCATCGCCAACGCCTCCTTCGGCATCTATTTCCCGCGCTTCGTCGGCACGATCTACGAGGTCTTGTCGGCGCCCGTCTCGGCGGTCGAGATCGTCACCGCCTATGTGGGCGCGGCGGCCACGAAATCCGTGCTCCTCGGGCTGATCACGCTCGCCACGGCGACGCTTTTCGTCAGCGTGCATGTCCTGCATCCCGTCTGGATGATCGCCTTTCTGGTCCTGACCTCGATCACCTTCAGCATGTTCGGTTTCGTCATCGGCATATGGGCCGACAGTTTCGAGAAACTGCAGCTCATCCCGCTGCTGATCGTGACGCCGCTCACCTTTCTCGGCGGCAGTTTCTATTCGATCAACATGCTGCCGCCGCTCTGGCGCGGCATTACGCTGTTCAATCCGGTCGTCTATCTCATCAGCGGGTTTCGCTGGAGCTTTTACGGCATCTCCGACGTGAACGTTGCCATCAGCCTCGGCATGACCTTGGTGTTCCTCAGCGCCTGCCTGGGGCTCGTCGTCTGGATCTTCAAGACCGGCTACCGCCTGAAGACGTGAGGTTGCATGGGGTTCAAATGCGGCATCGTCGGCCTGCCGAATGTCGGCAAATCGACGCTCTTCAACGCGCTGACGCAGACGGCGGCCGCGCAGGCGGCGAATTACCCGTTCTGCACGATCGAGCCCAACGTCGGCGACGTGGCCGTGCCCGATGCGCGGCTCGAAAGGCTCGCCGCGATCGCCCATTCGAAGGAGATCATCCCGACGCGGCTCGCCTTCGTCGATATCGCCGGCCTGGTGCGCGGCGCCTCGAAAGGCGAAGGGCTCGGCAATCTTTTCCTCGCCAATATCCGCGAATGCGACGCCATCGCGCATGTGGTGCGCTGTTTCGAGGACGGCGAGGTGACGCATGTGGCGGGCAAGATCGCGCCGCTCGACGATATCGAGACGGTCGAGACGGAGCTTATGCTCGCCGATCTCGAAAGCCTGGAGAAGCGGGCGCCGGCCTTGGAAAAGAAGGCGAAGAGCGGCGACACGGAGGCGAAAGAAGTTTTCGCGCTGATGTCGCGCTGCCTCGATCTGCTGCGCGAGGGAAAGCCGGCGCGTCGCGTTGCGCTGAAACCCGAGGAGCGCAAGAGCTTCGACGCGCTCGGGCTCCTGAGTTCGAAGCCTGTGCTCTACGTCTGCAACGTCGAAGAGGCTTGCGCCGAACGCGGCAACCTTTATTCGCAGGAGGTCGCGGCGCGCGCCGCCGCGCAAGGCGCCGGCGCCGTGGTGGTTTCGGCGCGGATCGAGAGCGAGATCGCGCTGCTTCCGCCCGAGGAGCAGAAGGATTATCTCGAAGCGGTCGGCCTGACGGAGCCCGGCCTCAACCGCGTCATCCGCGCCGGCTACGAGCTCCTAAGCCTCATCACCTTCTTCACTGCCGGGCCGAAGGAAACGCGCGCCTGGACCGTGCCTTTGGGCACGAAGGCGCCGCAGGCGGGGGGTGTCATTCACTCGGATTTCGAAAAAGGTTTCATCCGCGCCGAGGTCATTGCCTACGAGGATTATGTGGCCGCGGGCGGCGAAG
>JASHVQ010000075.1 GCA_030044485.1 Methylovirgula sp.
TCGTAATGTTGACGAAACGCGCCGGCTTGCTTTAGAAGCAGCGGCTTCGCCCCGCCAAACGCAGGCCTGCCGCGAGCCATCCATGTTCGGCAAGACGCATTCGACCAAGACGGCCGAGATCGACAAGAAGTGGATCCTGATCGACGCTTCGGGTCTCGTCGTCGGCCGGCTCGCCACGTTGATCGCGCTGCGGCTGCGCGGCAAGCACAAGGCGTCCTTCACGCCGCATGTCGACGATGGCGACAATATCGTCGTCATCAATGCCGACAAAGTTGTCTTCACCGGGCGCAAGCGCGAAGACAAGATCTATCGCCATTACTCCGGCTTCCAGGGCGGCATCAAGGAGCGCTCTGCGAACTTCATCCTCGAGGGCCGCTTTCCGGAGCGGATCATCGAGAAGGCGGTCGAGCGCATGCTGCCGCGCGGGCCGCTCGGCCGCAGGCAGCTCGGCAATCTGCGCGTCTATAAGGGCGCGGAACATCCGCATGCCGCGCAAAATCCCGCGCCGCTCGATGTCGCGGCGCTGAACCGCAAGAACGCGAGAAGCTGATGTCGGACACATTCTCCTCGCTGCAGGATTTGAAAAACGTCGCGGCTCCGCAGCCCGCCGCCCCCGTGCATGTCCAAAAACTCGACAAGCACGGGCGTGCCTATGCGACGGGCAAGCGCAAGGACGCGGTGGCGCGCGTCTGGATCAAACCGGGCGCTGGCCGGGTCGTCGTCAACGAGAAGCCGCTCGAAGTCTATTTCGCGCGGCCAGTCCTGCGCATGATCCTCCAGCAGCCCCTCGGGGTTGCAAAACGCGTCGGCCAATATGATGTGACGGTCAGCGTCGCCGGCGGCGGTCTTTCGGGCCAGGCGGGCGCCGTGCGCCATGGCTTGGCCAAGGCGCTCACCCATTACGAGCCGGACTTGCGGCCGATCCTCAAGAGCGAGGGCTTTTTGACGCGCGACTCGCGCGTCGTCGAACGCAAGAAATACGGCAAGAAGAAAGCCCGACGCAGCTTCCAGTTCTCGAAGCGTTAAGCGCTTCGCCTGTATGGCAGCCGCGGCGCGGCTGGTGGAAGCTGGTCTATTCGGGCTCACGCATGGGCGCACGTATTTTCATCGATGGCCAATCCGGTACGACCGGACTAGGCATTGCGGCGCGGCTTGCCGCGATCCCGCAAATCGAGCTCGCCGGCCTGCCGGAAGCGCAACGCAAGGATAAGGCGGCGAAGGCCGATCTGCTGCGCCACGTCGATCTCGTCGTCCTCTGCCTGCCGATCGCCGCGGCGAAGGAAAGCGTGGCGCTGGTCGCCGATCTCGGTCCGAAGGCGCCGCGCATCCTCGATGCTTCGAGCGCGCATCGCGTCGCGCCCGGCTGGGTCTATGGCTTTCCCGAGCTGACCGAAGGGCAGGCGGAAAAAATCAGGAGCGCGGCGCGCGTCTCCAATCCGGGCTGCTATGCGACCGGGGCGGTTGCGCTTCTGCGTCCGCTGCTCGATGGCGGTTTGCTGACCGCCGACTTTCCGGTGACCATCAACGCGGTCTCCGGCTATACGGGCGGCGGCAAGCAGATGATCGCCGACTATGAATCGGGCAGCGCACCCGATTTCGAGCTTTACGGGCTCGATCTCGAACATAAGCACGTCCCCGAGATCATGGCCTATGGCGGCCTGGAGCGCCGCCCGATCTTCGTGCCGAGCGTCGCCAATTTCGCGCAAGGCATGTTGGTCTCGATTCCGTTGTTTCTCGACGCTCTGCCCGGCAAGCCGCGGGCCGAGGATCTTTCGGCGGCGCTCGCCAAGCGCTACGCCGATAGCCGCTTCGTACGCGTCGCGACGGATCGGGCGACGGAACTCGAACCAGAATCCTTGAACGGCAGCAACGCCCTCGAATTGCGCGTCTTCGGCAACGAGGCGCGCCGCCAGGCCGTGCTCGTCGCCAAACTCGACAATCTCGGCAAGGGCGCATCCGGCGCCGCCGTGCAAAATCTCGCCCTGATGCTCGGGCTCGATATCGCGCCCTGAACGGCCGGGCTCGCTAAAGGCCGGGCTTCCAGGCGACGATCTCTTGGCGCTGTTCGCCGAGATTGTCGCCGCCCAGCGTGACGACATCGCCGGGCTTCAAATAGCGCGGCGGCTTGCGCGCCATGCCGACGCCCGGCGGCGTGCCGGTGACGATGACGTCGCCCGGCTCCAGCTCGATGAAATGCGAGACATAGGAGACAAGCTGTTTCACGTCGAAGATCATCGTCTTCGTATTGCCGCGCTGCATGCGCTCGCCGTTGACGTCGAGCCAAAGACCTATGGCTTGCACGTCGGAGATTTCGTCGCGCGTCGCAAGCCAGGGCCCAAGCGGGCCGAAGGTCGGCGAACTCTTGCCCTTCATCCATTGCCCGGCACGTTCCAACTGGAAGCCGCGTTCGGAAACGTCGTTGGCGAGGCAAAAGCCCGCGACATGATTCAGCGCCTCGTGCTCCGCCACATAGGAAGCGCCTTCGCCGATCACGATGGCGAGTTCCACTTCGTAATCGAGCTTGTCGCTGCCTTTCGGCGCGATGACCGGATCGTGCGGCCCGTTGGTGCAATTCGGCGACTTGCTGAACAGGATCGGCTCTTTGGGTATGGGAGCGCCGGTCTCGCGGGCGTGATCGCTGTAGTTGAGCCCGATGCCGATGAAATTCGTGGGCTTGCCGACCGGCGGCCCGAGGCGCGGCTTGCCGCGCACGAGCGGCAGGCTGGCGAGCTTCGTCTTGGCGAGCCGTGAGAGATATTTCCGGCCGAGATATTCGCCGGCGAAATCCGGCACGATGGCGCTGACGTCGCGAATCTTGCCTTCGGCATCGACCAGGCCGGGCTTTTCCTTGCCCTTCGCTCCGTAGCGGACGAGTTTCATTGCGTCTCCCCCGGTCATGCCTTGGACCAGCTCGGCTTGCGCCCAGTCCTAATCCCTTGTGGGCCCGGCGTCGAGCCAAGAGCGCCATGTTTTCAACAGCGTCTTGCGATAAAAGCAAAGGTAGATCAATAAGATAGTAAACGCGGGGATGGGCTAAGTTCCGCTTTGCATCCGCACATGCTCGCCGCGTGCGTCGCAAAAGGCGCGAATTTCCCCCCGCCCGGGCGCGGGCCGGCACTTTTTCAGGCCGGACGCGGGCCGTTTAAGCCGGCGATCCTCAATCCAGCGTCTCGCGATAGAACCACAGGCCAATCATCGTGACGATCAGCGTAAAAAGCGCGATCGGCCACAACTGCGGCAGGATGTCGGACATGTCATTTCCCTTGAGAAGCACGCCGCGCGCGATTCGCAGCATATGCGTGGCAGGGAAAACTTCGCCCGCCCATTGCGCCCAGATCGGCATGCCGGCGAAAGGAAACATGAAGCCGGAAAGCATGAACGACGGCAGCAAGGTGAATTGCGCGAGTTGCAGCGCCTGCATCTGACTGCTTGCCAGGGTCGAGATCGTAAGGCCAAGAACGAGATTGCTGACAATGAAAAAAAGCAGCGCGACGAGAAGAAGCGGCAGCGAACCGCGAATCGGCAAATGAAACACCAGAGACGAAGTGGCGATGATCAGAACGACCTGTATGTAACCGATGACGACATACGGCACGATCTTGGCGATCATCACTTCCATGGGTCGCAACGGCATGGCGAGAAGGTTCTCCATCGTGCCGCGCTCGCGCTCGCGCGTGATCGAGAGCGTCGTCAGGAACAAGGTCGAGAACATCAACACGACGCAAATCAGTCCCGGCACCGTGTAAAGCACGGTCAGCTGCTCGGGGTTGTAGCGCGAATGGATCTCGAAGTTGAAGGGCGGATTGGGCGGGGCGGAGCGCAGCGACGGCGGCAGATCGCGATTCAACGTGTCCGAAAGGCCGGCAAGCGCCGCCGTCGCATAGCCGATCGCGCTCGGGTCGCTGGCGTCGGC
>JASHVQ010000076.1 GCA_030044485.1 Methylovirgula sp.
GAAACTTCGGCGCCCCCGGTGAGCAGCAGGCGTTCGCCGCGCTTCAGCCCGCATTCCGAAAGGAGCCGCGCCATCGCCGACATATGCGCGGCGGCGACGGCAAACGAACAGGCGGTCGTGCGATCGAGAAAAGCAATGGCCTGCGGCCGCAGACGCGCCGCGCCCAAGATCAAAGCGTCGAGACTGAGAGGCGCAAGGACGCGCTCGGTCGGTGCATGGGCAAGCTGCGCGGTCATGGCCCCTCCCGCCACCACGCATCGAGTGTCGCCTCTCCCGTGGGCGGTCCGAAGGCCGGCAATCGCGCCGGCCTGCGTAGTTCCGCCGAAGCCGCGATCCATTCGTCGGGCGAATAGAAAAGCGGCACGATGTAGAAGCCGGAGAGAAGCACGCGGTCCAAGGCGCGGACCGCGGTTATGAAATCGCTCTGCGATTTCGCCGCGAGCAGCGCCTCGATCATGGCGTCGACCGCCGGCGATTTGACGCCGGCGAGATTGAACGACGCCGGCTCGTCGGCGGCCGCCGAGCCCCAACGCGTGCGCTCTTCGCTGCCGGGCGAGGCGGAGGCTGTCCAGCTGCCGATCATCATGTCGAAATCGAAATTCTGCCGGCGCCGTTGGAATTGCACTTCGTCGACGAGTCGCACCCTCGCGTCGACGCCGATGCGGGCGAGCGAATGAGCGTAGTTGAGCGCCAGGCTTTCCTGGGCGCGATCTTCCACCATGATCTCGAAGCCGAACGGCTTGCCATTCCTGCTTAATTTGCCATCGACGATGTGGTAGCCGGCTGCGGCGAGGAGATTGAGGGCGCGGCGCGGCCAGATCCTGTCATGGCCGGTCGCGTCGGTTTGCGGCGGCCGCCAACGCCCCTGCATGATGTCCTCGCGTACCGCGCCGGGAAAAGGCGCCAGCAGGGTCCGCTCGGCGGCGCTCGCCGGCCGTCCCGTCGAGGCGAAGAATGAATCGTCGAAGAAGCTTTTGCTGCGCGTATAAAGCCCGTCGAAGAGATTGGCATTCACCCATTCGAAGTCGAACATCATTCCCAAGGCTTCGCGCACGCGCACGTCATTGAAGAGACCGCGCCGCAAGTTGAAGACGAAACCGTCCATGCCCTTGGGGCCGCCGATCGGCAGGCTTTCGCAGACGACGCGATGCTCCCGCACAGCCGGGAAATCATAGGCCGTCGTCCAGCGCCGCGGCTCGGTCTCGATGCGGAAGTCGACGAGCCCGGCCTGAAAGGCCTGGAAGAGGCTGCTGGCGTCGCGGTAATAATCGATCTCGATTTCATCGAAGTTGAAAAAGCCGCGCTGGCTCGGCACATCCTTTGCCCAATAATCGGGGTTGCGCACGAGAACCAATTTTTCCCCCGGGTCCACCTCGCTGATGCGATAGGGCCCCGAGCCTAGGGGAATTGCAAAGCTCGCTTGTTCGAAATCTGCGACGTCGGTCGAGCGGCGCGAAAGAACCGGCATCAAGGCGAGGATCAAAGGCAGTTCGCGGTCGTTGAGGCCGGGGAAATCGAAGCGCACCGTCTCGGCGTCGAGCACTTCGACGCGCTGGACGAGCGTGTAAGCGGCGCGCGATTGCGGCCGGCCCTTGTCTTTCAAAAGCTCGAATGTGAAGACGACGTCCGCCGAAGTGATCGGCGTTCCATCCGAAAATTTGGCGCGCGGGTCGAGATGGAAAAGGACATAGGAGCGGTCCTCATCCGTCTCGACGCTTTTGGCGATGAGTCCGTAAAGCGTAAACGGCTCGTCGAAGGAACGGGCCATCAAAGTCTGAAAGACATTCGGGACGAGCGCTTGCGCAGCCGAGCCCGACTTGACGTTGAACGGATTGAGACTGTCGAACGTGCCGAGGATTCCGATTGCGAGTCGACCGCCCTTTGGCGCGGCGGGATTGGCATAGGGAAAATGCGCGTAGTCGGCGGGAAGCGCCGGCGCGCCATGCATGGCAATGGCATATTGCGCAGGCTGCGAACCGGGATCGCTCAACGAGGCTGGAACGGCCCGCGGCGCGGCGGCGGCAAACGTATCGGAAGCGGAGGGCGCGGTTTTGCAGAGGACGGCGAATGCGTCGTCTGGAATTATTGCGGGGGTGGCGTGCACCACGAAGCCGAGCGAGCCAGCCAGAAAGGCTGCCGCGCAAATCAAATATGCTGCGATGGCTCTGGGCCAGGCCGCCCAAGGGCGAATCGTGCCGGAATACATGGCTTCCAAAGTCTAAGGCGTGAGGCCATTTATGAACAGGTGCGGCAGCCCGGATCCCCCTGCGATGCGCTTGCAAAAAGGCCTTTTCGGCAAAAAGACGCGGCGCTGGCCCGGAGCCAGTAAAAATGGCCGTTTTGTCGCCGCATTCGGAGCCGATTCGCGGGCGCATCCTTGACTACTGGCCGGGCTTCGCGTCTTTGTGGGCGCCCGCACTGCGCTCACCCGAAGCCGAGACTTCCGGGCAGGGAGCGCTTGTTTACCGAAAGGCTTTACTTATGGCGTTCTCGTTGATGCGTCTCGGTTTCGCGGGTCTCACGGGCTTCCTGGCCCTGGCCGGCGGAGAAGGTTT
>JASHVQ010000077.1 GCA_030044485.1 Methylovirgula sp.
GCGGCGCTGGGGGGTTTATCGGCAGTCACCTCGTCAAACGTTTGAAGAGCGAGGGTTTCTGGGTTCTCGGGGTAGACCTGAAGTTTCCGCAGTTCTCCTGCACGCAAGCCGATGACTTTGTCATTGGCGATTTGCGCGACCCTCTTGTCTGCGCCGCCATTGTAGACCAGCCTTTCGACGAAGTTTACCAGCTTGCCGCCGACATGGGCGGAGCCGGTTACATCCTCACCGGCGAGCATGATGCCGACATCATGCACGATTCGGCGACCATAAACCTGAACATGCTTGACGTTTGTCGGCGGAGTTTCGTCAAGCGGATCTTCTATTCCTCGTCGGCTTGCGTTTATCCCGTCCACAACCAAGAAGATCCGGATAATCCCAATTGCGCCGAAGACAGTGCATATCCCGCCGCGCCCGACTCGGAATACGGGTGGGAGAAGCTGTTCGGAGAGAGATTGTATCTCGCTTACGCTCGCAATTACGGAATGACGGTGCGCATCGCGCGCTACCACAATATTTTCGGTCCGGAGGGCACGTGGATCGGCGGCCGCGAAAAGGCACCGGCGGCGCTCTGCCGCAAGATCGCCATGGCTCCGGCCGGGGGCGCGCTCGAAATATGGGGCGACGGATCGCATACGCGCTCGTTCCTCTATATTGACGATTGTATCGAAGGCACACTCCGACTTATGCGGTCTGATTTCGCCGGGCCGGTAAACATCGGTTCGGAAGAAATGATAAGAATTGACGATCTTGCCCGTCTCATTATGCGCATCGCCGGCAAGGACCTTAGCCTCCATTACGTTCCCGGTCCCGTGGGTGTGAGGGGTCGCAATTCCGATAATCGCTTGATCAGGGACAAGCTTGATTGGTCGCCAAGCCGGCCGCTCTCCGTCGGCCTTGCAGATACCTATCTGTGGATCGACGAACAGGTCCGCGCAAACGAACTCGCGGCTGTTTAGTTTCTAGATGATGGCGCAATGGCTCTCGACGCTGTTCAATCGCCCGGGCCGCAGCCGGCAAACGCAATCCAAGCCCTTAGATCCCGGTCCTTTTACCTTCATACCGCATGAAGGGGGGCTTTTTTCGAACTTCAATTTCATGGTTGGAGAGATGTATCTCGGGCGCATCGTCTACCCGCTCTTTTCTTATAAGGAGCTTAGCAAGCGCTACGGGACGTTGCAGCAGTTCGCCTACGTCGATAGTCGATGCGATAATTCCTGGTTCGAGTTTTTCCAACCGATCGCTTACTCGGCCGGCGACCAAACTCATTTGGATACGAAACGGCTCTTTGCGTTGCCGAGCACCTGGGGCGAGCCCGCATCGCCGGAATTTCGGTTGCCTGCCGCGACGATGCGCCTTTATGCGGGAAGCGACTTCGCGGCCTGGAGGCTCGCGGTGCACGGCTCCATTGCCGACAAGATTCGAGTCACCGACGAAATAGGCAAAACAGTCGATCAGATGATTGGTAGGATGCGGGGACGGCGGGTTGGCATACACGTCAGACATCCGGCGCACTTCGTCGAACAAGGAGACGTGTTCTTTAGGGACTATTTTCAGGCAATCGATGCAATTCGAAAACATTATCCAGAATCAAGCTTATTCCTTGCGACCGACAATGAACTTGCCCTGAACATGTTTCAATCGAGGTATCGCGACGCATTGGCGTTTTACCCGGCGTTCATCCGGCAGTCGGCGGACAGCATTTTGGAATGGGCTTATTCTATGGCGCACGACACGCCGGACGCTTTCGGATTTGTCGGCGCCCGCGGATTCCAAACGCATCAAATGTTAGCGGCGACAGGCTGCGGCGCAGACGGTATCCGAGCCGGAAAGGAAGCCGTCACAGATCTGTTCACGCTAGCCGCGTGCGACGATTTTGTCTGTACGGCTTCCAACTTCACCCTGGCGTGTTCTTTTCTCAATCCAAACCAGCAGCTACACCTCGTATCGAAGGGAGCAAGTTATCGATCTATGCTCACCGATCTCGCTCGAAACTCATGAGGCGGGCGAGTAGCGCTCTCGAGTGCCAGCCGCCCTCTGCTGATTTAGAGCTTGTCCCCTCGCAAAGTCCTGGCAATTCGCTTTAGCAGATTCGTCTTTCTCAAACGCGCTGTCGGGGTGACGATAAAGTCGAGCATTTCGGGGAGTGCCCGCTGCCAGCTTTCGAATCCGCGCTCGATTGTTGCGCGAGCCCGAGCGCCGATTTCGTGGATGTGCGACAGATCGAGAGCGTGCCTCTGATCAAGTGAATAGAGAATGCCATTTTCTCCGCTGGCAATATACTCGTTCATCGTTGGAAAATCAGGCGAGACGACGCAGAGACCGGACGCCATCGCCTCCAGATAGCCCATTCCGATGCCTTCGACAGGTCGCGGTGCGAACCACAGGTTGCTCTCGCTTACCAGGCGTCGGTACGTGGATCGGTCTTTGAACCCATCCGTAATCTCATGCCGGGCGATATTTATCGGCCAGTTTGAAATGGCGAGCCGTGCCTGCCCGAGGTCGGGCGCGTTGTGAACGATGAGCTTTTCTATTGCGGTCGTCCCGCACAGATCGAATATGAGATTGGCGTCGATTACGCTCCGCCTGTACCAGAAAAGTGCGCGGACGCCTTTGTTCGCGGCCGTGACCTGAAATTCGGCGGGATCTGGAAAGAATTGGAAGTAGCGGCTCATGCCGCCTCTTTGTTCGATCTCCCGATGCAATTTTCTGCAGAATGATAAGCATTTGGCTTTCTCGAACTGGCGCAGCCAATAGAATGTGGACCCGTTCCAAAGGGCGTCATACATCGGGACGAAAAGCATGTTGTCATGATTGCCCGACAGCACGTCGAATGCTTCGGGGACTTGCCAGATGACGATCAGGTCGTACTCGGTTTCGTCGAACCCCGTCCTCCAGTCATTTTGTCCGCCGCACCACGACTGGTCATAGAAGCACCGAACCGGGCCAATTTTGGAAAGCAAATCTAAAAAGAAGCCAGCCGATCCGGTAATCTCATGATACGAGTGGTCGATCATTGCTATGCGCATGGACAACTCATTCGCCGGTAGAAAATGAGGAAATAGCACGACCGCATATTTGTCATCGCCGTGTTTCTCGGCAAAAGCTGCTGATTGCGCCTCGGCGCCGGCGCAGAAAGCCTCGGGTCGCAGGGGGACAGGATGGCGCCGTAATTGGTGGAACGCCGACCTCGAGGGCCCAATGATCCGGCGCGGACCAAGCAAGCTTCGGACGCCGATATTTTGTGGTATATCGGCCTAGATAGGTGCCAGTGTATTTGGTAAAACAACGAACTAGCGCGCAAGTTTGAAATCGTTCTTGCGGCGCCAAGAAGCCATCCCCGGAAGGCCAAAACCGCCCGAAACGTCCGAAAAAGCCCAAAACAAGGGTCGCCCGGCGAGCCGCGCGGGTGCCTTCGTTCGATCGGATGGTCTCCTCTGCCCGGGGAAATGCGGCGAGCGAATATCGCGCACGTGAAAGGGCGCTACCCGGAGCGGCTGTTGACGAATGACTTCTCCGGGAAGACCTTGAGGACGCTGAATGAACTCGGGGGCGGCAGGCATGGAGCTGGAACGCGTCGCGGGACTGAAGGCGGACGGGTCGGTCTGGCTGCCGCAACGCCCCGCTGCCATCAGTTCGATCCTGCTCAAGCTCGCGGCCATGGGCGTCCGGATCCCGGAGGACAATGGCGACGAGGAATTGCTCCACCTGGCGGGCGATCTTTTCGCGCGCTACCGCGAGCAGACCCGGCTGCTCTCGCACCATCTTTGCCCCGCCGATGCGCGAATTCAGCGCTACATCGACAAGCTCCTTGCCGACAGCGCGGCTGCCAAGCCGGTGCGCCTGCCCGCCGAGACCTTCATTCTCGACCAATACGGGCTCGCTCGGGAACTGTCGCTCCCCGTGGACGCGGATGCCTGGCACAATGAGCTCGTGTCGAGCTACCGGCTCGACAATGGAGTCCTGCACAACCCGGTCAGCGACCGGCGCACCACGCAGGGAGTCTTTCACGTGGCCGAGGGCGGCCTTCCGATTCCGGCGGATAAAATCCGCGTGCCGCTCGCCACCTATCTGCGGCTCCTGGAGGAGGCGCTCCGCCCGCCGCCCGAGTTCCTGCGCCTGCCGTTCACCGCCAACTGGCCCGATCCGGTCGAGACCATGGTTTCGCTGCTGCTGCGGCCGCTCGTTTGTCCCGAGGTGCCGGAGATCTCCTCCGAAAAGCGCACCGAGATCCGCTTCTTCGTTCCCGGCGGACTGGTCTCGAACCTCGACTTCGTGGAGAGCATCTTCGGCAATGCCGGAGATCCCTATCTGCCCGCCAATGACGCCGGGCTCGACGTGGACGGCTGGACCGGCCACAGCGGCTGCGTGATTCTTGCGCCGCATCTGACGCGATTGAAGAAGAAGGACGTCGGCCTGCCGCATACGAGCGACGCCACCGAGGCGCAACGCGCGGCGGGCATGTGCTGGGCGGAGGAGAACGAACTCTACAACGAGGGTCGGCCGTTCAAGATCACCTCGCGCGACATGGACGGGGTGATGGTGACCATCCTCGCCGACAACTACTTCGGCTATTGCAAGAAGGAAGTGAAGACCCAGATCGGCTACAGCGCGAACCTGTTCGGCGGAGCCGAAGAGGAGCACGCCGGCGGGGCGCTGGCGTTCGCGACCTTCAGCCTCGGCGACCGGTTCGTTCCCGATCTCGTGCGGATCCCGAGCGCCAAGCACCGGTTGGCAACCGTGCTCGCGCTCTTGGGAGAACGCGCCAAGGTTAACCCGTCGGGTTACGCCACCGACGCGATTTATCCCGAAATCCACTACATGCCGGAGGACATGGAGATAGACATCCACCGCCAGGACATCACCTGGACCAAGGATGGCGGGAGCCAACACCTGAAGCTCCTGCCCGGCCGGATCTACATCCATCCGAGCGGCTACAAGGTCCGCATGGCCAAGTACGGAGCGGCGCCGAGCTGGCGGCTGATCGGCACGGTTCCCGAGGGCGTGTTCTGCCACAAGCCCTGCACCGTCTCCGGCGGCGGCAAATCGGAGATCAGCAAAAGCCTGGTGGACGCCGTGCTGCCGGGTTCGTTCTACGTGCGCAGCTTCGAGGAGGACATGGCGCTGGTCGAGGAGATCTTCGACCGCGACTACGACGATGCGCGCCTGCCCGACCTGCGCGCCGGCAACGGCGGTCCTTCCCGGCCGATCCTGTCGCCGGAGCGTTCGCTCGGCTCGGTGATCAAGCTGCTCACGCCCAACCCCGCCGAGTTCACGCCCAAATACAATGCCTGGCTCGAGAGCATCCCGAACCACGTGCGCGCGCTGGTCTTTGTGATCAAGCGCTTCTATTGGCCCGAGTGGGGCAAGGATTGGCGTCGACACTTCAGCGTCGACATCATCAACGGCGCCCCCGGCCACGAACTCAAATACGAGGGGCGGCGGCTCGTCGCCAACTACCTTCGCATCGGCCGTCAAGAGGATGGTTCCTGGCGGACCTACAAGCTGAGACAGGACTTCGTCGCCGCCGACAAGGTGCAGATGGAGGACGACATCACCGCCACGGTGGTGGTCCCGGCGCGGCGTCTCGTAGGACTGCCGGGCGAATATGACGGGCACCCGAGCCTCAAATTGGCGCAGAACTGCGAGTTCAGGCTCTTCCAGCGCCCCGACGACGCCATTCATCCGGGGCTCGACCGGCAGACCGAGGAAGACATGGCAAACCCCGGGCTCTTCTGCTCCAACTTTCAGCCTCTCACCCGCGACGACGCCCGCGCCATCGTCGAGGACGTCGCGGTGCAAGACGGCTTTACGCTTCCGATGCGCGAACACGTGGCGCGGAATGCGGCTCGCGCCGGCGCTGGTTATTCGATCTGCTCGGCCGAGCCGCGGCTCGTCAATGGCAAGCCCACCAAGAATCCGCGTTATCTGCAGCTGCGGCCCGATCTGGCACGGCCGCGCGACCGCTACGTCGCGGAGATGGGCGCGCGGCTCTACCGCGAGCTCCCGCTTCACGCGCCGGCGCTATTCCCGGTGATCAGCGTGCTGTCAGGGCGCCGCAACAACCGGCCGGAGGAAGGCATCCGGCCGCTCTGCGTCTACGGGCCCATCCACTATCAGGAGCTGCCGGAGCTGTTCATGGACTACGTGTGCTCGGTGACAGGCACGTCACCCAGCACCACGGGCGCCGGATCCGAGGGCGCACTCACCAAAGGACCGTTCAACGCCATCCAGACGACGGCCGATCTCAACAATGCGCTCGTCTCCATGCTGCTCACCGGCTTTGGGGGCTTCAGCTCCGCCGCCGGCTTCATCGGCCCGCGCCTGCGCGTCGACCACGACATCAGCCTGCTGATCCCCGAGATCTGGTGCAGGCTGTTCCCGCACGAGCGCGACCCCAAGCGGCTGATCGAGGCCGGACATCTGGAGAAGCTCGAAGACTATACCAATGCCGGAAGGCAGGTGCTGGCCAGCCGCCTCGGCTACCGCATCACGGCCAAGTTCGTGCACACCTACTTCGGGCGGGTCTTCGACAATCCGACCGTCGTCTTCACCGAGGAGATCCTCAAGCCCGAGCTCCAGGATCCGGAGGTGTTCGCCGACGGCGTCAACAACATCGTGGAGGCGCAGCAACGCGTCGCCGAGGGGTACTTCACGGACGGCACGATCAACGACGCCTGCCCGCCGCTTAAGGCGCTGCTTCACATCATGGCGCGGGGAAGCCACGAGGGTAAGACCGCGAGCCATCCCCAGATACGGGCGCTCTTCACCCGCGAGGCGTTGCTCGGCAGCGACTGGTATCGCGAGCGCCTGGCGACGAAGCAGCAGCGGGACGTGGCGCTCTGGGGGCGCCATGCGCGCAGCCTGACCGAGTTCCTGACACGCGCCGGCCACCGCGAGGAGGCTAAAAGGCTCGGCATCGCCGCCCGGCTCGAACATGCCCGTGCCGAGCTCGCGCGGGTGAGCGCGCCGGAATATCTGACGGCGCTCGTCGGCACGATCGGCGCCGATCCGATCCATCGGCCCGCACGCGCGCGTCGCGACTCGGCAAAGGCGCGTACAAAATCGGATGCCCGGCGCCCGGCAACCGGCTCCGCTCCACTCCACCGCGGCTAGAGCTTGCCTCGTCGGCAAGCGCACCTGCTCCAACCGTCGACCGATGGGTCGTGCCGTTGCCGACTTCGGGCGCACGACGTAGAAGGTCGCGGCACATTCGGTGATACGGTCGGCTGCACTGGCGATAAGTGAAAGGCACCCCCGCACATTTCTTTCTCCGGCGCCCTGCGTCCGCAGCGGCGCTTTTTGCTCTTGGCCTTTTGTTCAGCGCTCTGATTTTAGGGCCGTTCGTTATGGCCGGCGACGCGCCGGGCGATCTCGGCGACGCGCGTTTCAATACGTTCGTGCTCGAACACGTCTATGAGTTCGTGGCAGGACGAGGCGTGAATTTCGCTTCGCCGGGGATGTTCTATCCTTTTCCCGATACGTTATTTTTCAGCGATACGCACATTGGCTCCGTCATTTTCTACATTCCATTTCGAGCCCTCGGCTTCTCTAAGTTGCAGGCTTTCGTCGCCTGGTTCTTCGTCGGATACCTTACGACCTACGTCGCGGCGCATTATGCCTTCGCGAAATTCGGCCTGAGGCCGGTGCCGGCCGCGGCCGCTGCCGTTTTCTTCACATTCAGTCTTCCGAGTCTCGCACAATTCGGTCATGCGCAGCTCGTTTACCGCTGTGGCGTGCCGCTTTCGATTCTTTATCTCTGGCGCGGTCTCCGCAGCGGCTCGGGCATCGATCTGCTTCGAAGCCTCGTGTGGCTATTCGTACAAACGCTGATCGGCATTTATCTCGGCGTCTTTCTCGGGTTTCTCATGGCGAGTTTCGCGCCGGCTTACCTATTTTTCCAAGGCGAAAAGCGCATGCTTTGGCGTCTCTGGTCGGACTTGAGACGCCGCGCCGCGTCGCCGGCCATTCAAGACCTGATTGTCGGCGGCGCTTTTATAACAATTGTCGCCGCCACGACCGCGCTTCTTGATGAATACGTGTCGGTCTCGCGCCTCTATGGACTGCATTACACCATCGGGCAGATTTCAATCGATCTTCCGCGTATTTACAGCTATCTCATCATGGATAACCTGCCCTATTGGCATCACTGGCTGCCGCTCGCCGACAAAGTTCCGATCAGGCAAGAACATCAATTGTTCGTCGGTCTCGGCGTCTTGGGCCTGTTCGTTGCAGGCGTTTGGCGCCTAGGGCATCCGCTCGATATAGCGAATGGCCAAGAACGCGCCGAGGAACGGGTCCTCGATCGGGCGATGCTTGCGGCGCTGGGCGTCCTCTTCGTTCTGACTTTGGACATCGGCGCCTCGTTCGCACTCTACAGCAAGATAAGCTTTTACAGCCTTCTCGCCGCCTGGCCCGGCATCAACGCCATTCGCGCCGTGGCGCGGATTATCGCGGTCCTCATGCTGCCCATTGCGCTATTTGCGGGAAGGGGCCTGTCCTTGCTTCTTTACGAAGCAACGCCAAAAGCCCTGAGCCGCGTCCTCGCGGTTGGCCTTGCGAGTCTGGCGGCGTTCGAGATCGCCAGCTTCGACAAATCCGTCTTTTCGGTCGGCGAGGCCGAACGGCGCGTTTCGCAAATCGTGCAACAGGCCAAAGCCGGCGGCAAGGGAATAGACCGGCCCATTCTCGCGCTTGTGTCTCCACTGGCCGCCGACGATCGGCCGGTAGTCACGCAATTGGACGCTATGCTCGCCGCGCAGCAACTCGGATGGCCGACCGTCAACGGCTATACCAGCAATCCCCTTCCCGGCACGGCGGAGAAGCCGAACTGCGATATGGCGGCGACGCAATATCTCGCCTTCGACGCCTGGAGCAAAGCGCGAAATTTTCACCTGCAAGAGTCGAGCGGATCGCTCTTGCGGCGAACCGTCTTCGTCAACGGATCTGCCTGCAACGAGATTGGCGCCAAACCCGGTGAAAATTGAGCCGGGACGCAGTAATTCAACGGCCGTTCGCCTAATGCAAGTCGTCGCAAGAGGTCTCAGTCCGGCCTGACTTCGCCTCGATCTTCCAGATCGGGATTTTCTGGCCGGTATCGAAAACGCCGGCCCTGATCATGCGAAAAGATTTAGAGAGACGTTGGACGATCTTCGAGATAAATTTGCTGTCCTCGATAAAATATTGCGATCTGCCGAGGTCGAAGACTTTCAGGATGAGCCGATCCTGCATGCAAGGATCGGCGAAGTTTATTTTCGCCGCGTACTTTCCTTGGTAATAGAGAGCGGTTCCGCTGGTGAGGTCGGCCCAAACGATCGAGCGCGGGTCACGAACCTCGTTGGGCAGCAGCGCGGTGTGCAGGCGCGCGGTCAAGAAAAGGCATCGGATGAGCGCGAAAAGAAATATGGGCGCCAAAAGCCAAGCCGATTGAACGATGCTTGTCTCGCCGGTCCGGTTCCCCGCGGCGAGAATCTCAAAGACCACCAAACATAGCGTCATGGCGCTGGCTGGAAGCATGTAATACGGGATACGAACGTCGTGAGTGCAGAAATAGGCGAGCGACAAGAAATAACAGACCGAAGCGCCTATTGACGCACCGCAGTTATGTCGGAAAGTGGGAAACCGCCAGGCGAGCAGGCCGCGCAGGATCAAGGCGACGAGCGTCGCCACAACTATCGGCGCCGCAAATCCGTTACCAAAATAGAAGCATAGGTTCGCGCCGATCGGCCGCGGCGCGAGGACGGGGGCGGAGGCGTCCACCGGAGCGTAGGTGGTTGAGAACGGGCTACCCGCATTCACCCAATTGGCGGCCAACACCAGAGCAAGCCCGGGTATCGTGAAAGCAACGATCGCGGCAGCGAGCGCACCTCTCGACAGCATGATCTGTTTCGTTCGCCACAGCCGTTGGTTGATGACAATGGCGCAGGCTAATCCGACCAAAAGAAAAATATTGGCCAGCCGGACCGCCAACAATAATCCGCCGGCGACCCCGAGCAGAAGCGCCAAGCCCGGCTTCGGGCTCTGGCCAGCCGATGGAAAAGCGGCCAGCGTCAACAAGGCGCAAAGCGGAATCAGCGCGATCGAGACCGGCAGCGAGGCGCTGGCAAGCGCGTTCGTCGTCGTAACTTCTATAAGCGCGAGGGTCGCAAAGGCGCCTGCAAGCCCCCAATTGTTCGGTCGATAGGTAACGACCGCGGCCACGAACACTGCGGACACGAGCGCCATGCCAAGGAGGAATGCCAGTCCAAAGCTGACAGTTTCGGGGAAGATCGATAAAATCAGGCCGGTACCCGGGGGATATTCGAGAATGATCC
>JASHVQ010000078.1 GCA_030044485.1 Methylovirgula sp.
TCGAGGCGCGCGGCCAAGGCAAGATTCTCTCCGACGACGAAATCCTGAGCCTTTTCCAGAAACTCATCAAAAGCCGGCAGGAATCGGCCGAGATTTACGAGAAGGCGGGCCGCAACGAACTTGCCACTCAAGAGCGCGAGGAAATCGCCATCATCCAAAGTTTCCTGCCGCAGGCTTTAAGCGCCGCCGAAGTCGAAACGGCGATCGCCGCCGCCATCGCCGAAACGGGCGCCGCATCGCTCAAGGATATGGGGAAAGTCATCGGCGCGCTCAAGGCCAAATATGCCGGGCGCATGGACTTCGGCAAGGCGAGCGCGGCGGTCAAAGCCAAGCTCGGCGCCTAGCGGCTCAAGGACGCCCATGGCGCTCGACATCGTCGATCTCCGCAGCTTCTACGGTTCGCCTTTGGGGCGGATCGCGGCGCGCTTCGTCGGCCAGCAGGTGAGCGCCCGTTTCGAGAATTGCGTCGGCCTATCGGTCATGGGCGTCGGCTATGCGACGCCCTATCTCGAGCGCTTCCGCGGCGAAGCCTTGCGCGTGCTCGCCTTCATGCCGGCGGCTCAGGGCGTCGTGAACTGGCCTGCCTCGGGCCTTTCGTCCTCGGCGCTGGCCGAGCCGACGATGATGCCGCTGCCCGATTCCTGCATCGACCGGGCGATCGTCGTGCATGCGCTGGAGACCGCCGAACATCCGCGCGAGCTTCTCGCCGAGATATGGCGCATTCTGACGCCCGGCGGCCGACTGATCGTGGTCGCCCCGCGCCGCGCTGGACTTTGGGCGCGATTCGACACCACCCCCTTCGGCAACGGCCAGCCCTATTCGCTCAGTCAGATGCGCGAACTCATGCGCGAAGCTCTGTTTTCGCCGACCTATTGGGCGGAAGCGCTCTATGCGCCGCCCTTCGAGGGACCGATTTTCCTGCGCTCTGCCAGGCTCTTCGAAAAAATCGGCGAAAAGCTCGCTCTGCCGGGCGCCGGCGTGCTCATCGTCGAGGCGATGAAGCAGCTCTACCGGCCGGTCGGCGTGCGGCGCGTGCCCGCCTTGCAGCACTTGCAGCCGGTTCTCGGCCCGCGTCCGGCGGGACTTACGCCGAGCTGATCGCTAGGCCGCGGAGCCGAGCTTGGGTTTCATGCCGAAAGCCTGGGCGAGAAAGAGGCCGCCGTGCATCAGCCCGCCGCCGTCGATGCCGTGGCCGATGCCAACCGAGAGATGCCATTGGCAGGGAATGGCGGCCTTGGCCAATTCCTCAATCGAGACGAACAAGGCCTCGGCGGGGATGAGATCGTCCTGATCGCCATGCAGGAGCAGGATCGGCGTCGCGCCCTTCCCTTTGGGCAATTCCCGCAAATGAGCGGCGCCGACCAGCAGGCCCGAATAGCCGACAAGCGCGGCAAGCCCGCGCCGCAACCCGACGTGCAAAGCGAGCATCGTTCCCTGGCTGAAGCCGACGAGCGCCAAGCGCTCCGCGCCGAGCCCGTGGCGCGCGAGTTCCGCGTCGAGAAAGGCATTCAGCACGGGTGCGGCCTGATTGACGCCGCGCCACAATTCCTCCTCGCTGCGCAAGTTTAAGCCAAACCATTGACGCCCGACCGGCGCCTGGGCGCAGGGCTCAGGCGCGTGCGGCGAGACGAAGACCGCGTCCGGCAGCAGGCCCTGCCATTGCTGGGCGATGCCGATGAGGTCGTTGCCGTCGGCGCCATAGCCGTGAAGGAAGACGACGAGCTGGCGCGGAGCGCGGCCCTTAGGAATGAGACGCGGTCCGTCGAGTTTGGAAACCATCCGGGAATCCCTGCGTTGGGCTTGGTCAGGCGCGGCTTGCGAGGCTATCACGCCGGCGGCTTCGGCATCTCATGGCCCGGCACGGGCGTTGCAACGCGCGGCGGCGAGGCGCGCCGCGGCCGCGCGATGCGGTTAATTTGCGGTTTGGGCTTGATCACGATCCGCAGTTTAACCTATTGATCGGCAAGGTTGCGTCGTGCATGAGACCGACGGTCGGCACGTCGCCCGGACGATTGAAAGATGACACGGTCCTATATCTCGCATGTGTTCCGCTTTGCGCCTTCGCCGAACGGCTATCTGCATCTGGGACACGCTTTTTCGGCACTGATAAACCATGAAATGGCGCAAGCAAGCGGCGGCAGCCTGCTTTTGCGGATGGAGGATATCGACGTCGAGCGCTGCCGCACGGAATTCGAACAGGCAATCTCCGAGGATCTCGCCTGGCTCGGCCTCTCCTGGGAAGGGCCGGTGCGCCGCCAATCCGAGCATTTCGACGCCTATGGCGAGGCCCTGGCGAGCCTCGAGCAGCGCGGTCTCGTCTATCCATGTTTCTGTTCGCGCACCGACGTCGTGAACGCGATCGCCGACAAGCCCAATTGGCCGCGCGACCCTGACGGCTCGCCGCTCTATCCCGGCACCTGCAGGCATCTCTCGGCAGCCGAGCGCGACGCCCGGCTTGCGGCCGGCCAGCCCGCCGCGCTGCGGCTCGACATGCAGGCGGCGCTGGCGCTGCTGCGCCGGAAAATCGTCTGGCACGAATATGGCGGCGGCGCCGAGCGGCGCGACATTTGCGGCGATCCGAGCCTGTGGGGCGACGCGGTCCTCTCGCGCAAGGACATTCCGGCGAGCTATCATATCGCCGTCGTCGTCGACGACGCTCTGCAGGGCATCACGGACGTCGTGCGCGGCGAGGATCTCTTCATGGCGACGAGCCTGCATCGCCTGTTGCAGATCCTGCTCGACCTCCCGGCTCCCGCCTATCACCATCACGAGCTGTTGCGCGACGTCGCCGGACGGAAATTGTCGAAGAGCCTGCGCGCCAAGTCGCTGCGCGCGATGCGCCGGGAAGGCGTCACCCCGGGCGAGATCAAAGACCAGCTCGGCATCGCCAAGCGCATTTTCGCGTTTGCCTCGTGAGATCGCTTGCCCCCTAAAGTCGACTCGATTTCCGTGTTTTTGCTATAGCAGGGCTGTAGCCGCCCGCTTAAATCAGGCCGACAGGCAAGGTTCGAAACGCGCACGATGGCCTTTCACTATTCCCCGCTCTTCCCCGTCGGGCCCGACACGACGCCCTATCGCAAGCTCACCGACAAAGGCGTTCGCGTCGAAAAATTCGGGCATCGCGACATGCTTGTCGTCGAGCCCGAGGCGCTGAAGCTGCTCGCCGAGGCGGCGTTCACCGACATTAATCATCTGCTGCGCCCCGGCCATCTCGCCCAGCTTGCCGCGATCCTCGACGACCCGGAGGCGACCGAGAACGACAAATTCGTCGCCTATGATCTGCTTAAGAACGCCAATATCGCCGCAGGCGGCGTTCTGCCCATGTGTCAGGATACGGGCACGGCCATCGTCGTCGCCAAAAAGGGACGGCGCGTCTTCACCGAAGGCGGCGACGAGGCGGCG
>JASHVQ010000079.1 GCA_030044485.1 Methylovirgula sp.
TGCTCCTCAGCTCTCGCAGAAGAACTGAAGACGCGATTATCAAAGCCAAGGCCGCCCGCGAACATCGCCGGCGGCCTTTTCGTTTTGGCGAACGGCTCGCCCGGGGTTTTGCAATCTCAAGCCGCCGCAAGGCTCTCGAACATCGCCCGTCCGTCGGTGCCGCCGACCAGCGGATCGACGAGATTTTCGGGATGCGGCATCAGGCCGAGGACATTGAGTTCTTCGGAATAGATGCCGGCGATGTCGTTTGCCGAACCGTTCGGATTGGCGGGGCCGCCGAGCGCCGCCTCGGCGTTGCAATAGCGGAAGGCGACGCGCCCCTCGGCTTCGAGGCGCGCGAGAGTTTCGGTATCCGCCGTGTAATTGCCCTCGCCATGCGCAATGGCGACCTTGATGACCTGATGCCGGCCGTAACGCTTCGTAAACGCCGTGTCGCTGCGCTCGACGCGCAGGTGTTGCATGTGGCAGGCAAAGCGCAGATTGGCGTTGCGCATGAGCACGCCCGGCAGAAGCCCGCCCTCGCAGAGGATTTGGAAGCCGTTGCAAATGCCGAGGACGAGGCCGCCGCGGCCGGCATGCGCGCGCACCGCCTCCATGATGGGCGCGCGCGCCGCGATCGCCCCGCAGCGCAGATAATCGCCATAGGAAAAGCCGCCCGGCAGAACGACGAGATCCGTGCCTTGCGGCAATTCATGCTCGGCATGCCAAACGACGGCGGGTTTTCGGCCGCCCGCGTCGGCAAGCGCGCGGATGACGTCGCCTTCGCGATTGGATCCGGGAAAGAGGACGACGGCGGCGCGCAAGCTCAGCTCGAAAATTCGATCCGGTAGTTCTCGACAATCGTGTTGGCGAGCAGTTTCTCGCAGGCGTTTTTCAGAAGGCTTTCGGCCTTGGCGCGGTCTTCGGTCGCAAGCTCCACCTCGAAAATCTTTCCCTGACGGACGCTCTCGATGCCGGCAAGATCGAGCGACTTCAATGCCCCTTCGATCGCCTTTCCCTGCGGATCGAGCAGGCCTTTCTTCAGAGTGACAATGATGCTGGCCTTCATGGCTCGCAACGAACGCCTTTCTCCCGCGCAAACTATCGGAGCCGCGCTCCAAAAACAAAGCCCCGCCTCTAGAGGCGGGGCTGATGTTGCGCGCCCGCGCTAGGACTGGACGAGTTTCGGGCCTACGGCGCGCGGCTGCTCGTTCTCTTGCAGGATGCCGAGCCGGCGCGCGACTTCCGTATAGGCTTCGACCAGGCCGCCCATGTCGCGGCGGAAGCGGTCCTTGTCCAACTTGTCGTTCGATTTGATGTCCCAGAGCCGGCAGGAGTCGGGAGATATTTCGTCGGCGACGACGATACGCATGACGTCGCCCTCCCAAAGCCGCCCGCATTCCATCTTGAAATCGACGAGCCTTATGCCGACGCCCAAGAACAGCCCGGTCAGGAAATCGTTGACGCGGATGGCCAGCGCCATGATGTCGTCGATCTCCTGCGGATTGGCCCAGCCGAAGGCGGTGACGTGCTCCTCGGAGACCATGGGATCGTTCAATTCGTCGTTCTTGTAATAGAACTCGATGATCGAACGCGGCAGCTGCGTGCCCTCTTCGAGGCCGAGGCGCGTCGAAAGCGAGCCCGCCGCGACGTTGCGCACCACGATCTCGAGCGGCACGATCTCGACCTCGCGGATCAATTGCTCGCGCATGTTGAGACGGCGGATGAAATGCGTCGGCACGCCGATTTCGTTCAAGTTCTGGAAGATGAACTCGGAGATGCGGTTGTTGAGCACGCCCTTGCCGTCGATCACCTCGTGCTTCTTGGCGTTGAACGCCGTCGCATCGTCTTTGAAATGCTGGATGAGCGTTCCAGGTTCCGGCCCTTCATAGAGGACCTTTGCCTTGCCTTCATAAATGCGGCGGCGGCGATTCATGGGGATTAACCGTGGCTTGAGATGATCCATGGGGATGACCCTGGCAACTTGGAACAGGTCCGGCGGCCGCGTTTTCTACGCGCCATGTGCAAAGCCAGGACGGAAATGGATAAGGCACGTCTGGGCGCCGTGGGTCCGAGTGTTACGTAGCTTTTTCCGGCCCCGGATACAAGCATCACCGCGGTCGCGCGGTCCTGGCAAAGCAACGCCCGGGCGCCGCGGATTATCTTAAATATATCAGATATAATGGAATGTTACGGCCACGGGCGGCGGATCGCATTGGCCGCTCGCGGCTCCGCCACGGAGCCCGTCCGGGCTTGAACTCCGCCCTTGCCCGCGCCGCTTCAAGCTTCGTCGCGGGCGCCCCTGCCGCCCAGCCGAGAGGTGATTCTCCCGCGGCTTGACCCTGAGCAATGGCACGCGCCGACAGGCATGGCAAAGAAAGCCGGAGCAAGCTAAAGCTCCCCGCTCATCCGGAGGCGCAGAGATGACGACGTTCGACGAGCGCGAAAAGGCCTATGAAGCCAAGCTCGCGCATGATGAGGAAGTGAAGTTCAAGGCCAATGTCCGGCGCAATAAATGGCTCGGCCTCTGGGCAGCGGAGAAACTCGGCAAGCAGGGCAAAGCGGCCGAGGATTATGCCAACGCCCTTGTCGCCGCGCAGCTCGAAGGCCAGGGCGAAGAGGCGGTGTTTGGTAAGATCCGCGCCGATTTCAAGGCCGCGGATGTGGCGCAATCCGACCATCAGATCCGCCGCGAGATGGAGGAATTGCTCGCCAAGGCAACCCAGGAGGTCGCGGCCGGGCGCGCCCAGACGTGAGCCGCGAGACCAAGCCCTCGTTCGGCCGGCAAGGCTTCCTTTCCGGCAAGACTTCCTTTAGAGAGCGGCGGCAAAACTCAGCCATGCAGCGCGCCACGCCTTCCACGCTCCGCGATCTCGGCCCGGCCGATGCCACGCTTGCGGCCGGCGTCGAAGAATGGCTGGCGCATCTGTCGGGCGAGCGGCGCGTCTCGGGCAATACGCTCGGCGCCTACCGGCGCGACCTTGGCCAATTCTTGCGCTTCCTCTCGGTGCACTTCGGCGAGACGCCGAGTCTCGCCATTCTCGAAAGGCTCACGCCTGCTGAACTGCGCGCTTTTCTGGCGGCGCGCCGCAGAGCCGGCGTCGGCAGCCGCTCGCTTGCCCGCCAGCTTTCGGGCCTGCGCTCCTTCGCCCGCCATATCGAGAGGGGCGGCTTTTCGAAGCTTGCCGTATTTTCGAGCCTGCGCAGCCCCAAGCAAGCCCGCCGTCTGCCCAAGGCGCTGACCGCCAAGGCCGCCTGCGCGGTCGTCGACCCGGCATCGCGATCCGGCGATTCGCGCCCCGAATGGATTTTGGCGCGCGATGCCGCGGTGCTCGCCTTGCTCTATGGCGCGGGGTTGCGCATTTCCGAGGCCTTGTCGATTTTACGCAAGGATGCGCCCGTCGGACGCCTCGATCATGTGTCGATCGTCGGCAAAGGCGGCAAGACGCGTAGCGTCCCGGTCATCGCGCCGCTGCAAAAGGCGATCGCCCGCTACCTCGATCTCTGTCCCTATAGCCTGCCCCAAGACGGGCCGCTCTTCGTCGGCGCCAAGGGCGGGCGCTTGTCGGCGCGCGTCATCCAACTTGCCGTCGAGCGGTTGCGCGGCAGCCTCGGCCTTGCCGAGACGGCCACGCCGCACGCTCTGCGCCATTCCTTCGCCACGCATCTTCTCGGACGCGGCGGCGATCTGCGCACCATTCAAGAACTTCTCGGACATGCCTCGCTTGCGACGACGCAAATCTATACGGCGGTCGACAGCGCGCGGCTCGTCGAGGCCTATCGCGGCGCGCATCCGCGCGCCCGTTGACCCTATTGCAGGCTGAGCTCGCCGTTATATTGGCGGATGGCGGTTTCGACCTCGGCCTTTTGTTGCGGCGTCAGGGTATTCAAGACACCGTCGAGCCAAGCGTCTTTCTCGCCTGCGGCGCGGGCGATCAGATGCCATTTCATCGCCTCGACGAGATCCTTCTGGATGCCGCGCCCGGCGGCATAGAGGCGCGCGACGCGATTCTGGGCGACGGGATTTTGCTGCACGGCCGCCTTGAGGAAGAGCCGCGCCGCAGCCTCCTCGTCTTTTTCGACGCCGATGCCGTTGAACAGCATGATGGCAAATTCGACCTCGGCGGGAACATTGTCTTCCGAGGCGGCGCGCTCCATCCAAAAGGCCGCCAGCTGATCGTCCTGCGGCACGCCTTTGCCATTGCGATAACAGAGCGCCAATTCGTAGGCCGCGTCGGGATAGCCAAGTTGCGCCGAGCTTTTGAAGTAGGCGGCGGCCTTGTCGAAATCGGGCCCCGCGCTGTTCTCCACGGCCATGACGCCGAGATTATAGAGCGCACCGGAATGATTCATCGCCGCGGCTTTCTCGAAGAGCGCCTTGGCGCCGACCGGATCCTTCGCTATGCCCTGGCCGATCAGCTTGGCCGAAGCCAGCGCGAAGATGGCTTCGCGATTGCCGCGGTCGGCGGCCATCGCGTACCAATGCGCGGCGGCGGCGTAATTCTGCACGACGCCATAGCCTTGGCGATAGAGTTCGCCGATGAGCGTCATGGCCACGGCGTCGTTCGGATTGGCTTGAACCCGCTTCATCGCCTCTTGAAACGCGGTGATGAAATAGCCGCGCTGGAAAGCGCCATAGGCGAGATCCGGCGCTTCGGCCGCCGACGGGCCGATGATGTTGGGCAGAGGAGGCGAGGCGCTCTCGGCGGCGGCCGCCGGCGTCGCGCCGACCGAGACGACGAGCCACAGAGAGGCGAGGCGTCTCATGCCGCCGCCTCGCGCAGGAGCGATCGCTTCGCCGTTTCGACGGCCGCGGCGGGTCCATGCGGATCGCTCCACACCGCATCGCAGAGCGCAATGAATTCGGCGCCGGCCACGGCGAGCGCGGCGATCTCATCGAGCACCCCTGCGTAGGCGACGCACGGCGGGTTGAAGAGCTCCGTCCACCAGGCGGTCTTCTCGCGGATCTCGGCGAAATCGCGATGCTCGTCGGGGCCGCCGAACATGACGTAATCGACGCCTGCCTCGCCGGCGCACATGGCTTCGTGGCGGGTCAAGAGTCCGCCAGCCCCGACAATGCGCTGCTGCGGCTTCATCGCGGCGAGAGCCGCGGCGAGTTCGACGCCCACGCCCTCGACATGCACGCCATCGCAATCGGCGGCGGCGGCAAGCTGCGGATCGCTGATCAGGCAAGCGGTGCCGCCTTGCTGGGCGATGGGCGCAAGCCTGCGGACGATGTCTTCGCCCGCCGCCCGCAGCAACAGGCAGGCGATGTCGGCGGCGCCAAGCGCCGCCTCGTAACTTGGGAGGAAGGCCGAAGCATCCGTGACAAGCGGCGTGATGAGATAAAGCCGCGGGGCGGACATGAGCGGTCTCAGATCCGATTTCGAGCCTTCGGCGGCAGGCCGCCGCGCGGATTAGCGGATTTCCGTAAAAAATCTTGCCGCAAATTAGGGCGAAAGCGCGGTTGCGCCCCTAGGCGGCCGCCTTCTCCAGCGTTTCCGACCACTCGCCCAAGGCCGCAAGCCCATTCATCCGAGCCCTATGGCTGAAGGCCGCCTGAGCGGCGCCCACATTCCCCGGCTTGCCGGACCAGGCCTTCTGCGGCGCAGCCTGCAAGGCGCGGCCATAGGAGAAGGTCACGGCCCAGGGCAATGGACCCGAGCGAGCTATGGCATCGAGATTGGCAGTCGCCGTGACATCGGATTGGCCGCCCGAGAGGAAGGCAATTCCCGGCACCGCGACCGGCACGCAATTCTTGAAGAGACGCACGCTCGCCGCGGCGACTTCGTCCGGGGTCGCCTGTTTCGGCGCCTTCATGCCGGGAACGACCATGTTGGGCTTCAACACGATCCCTTCGAGCAGGACGCGCATCGCATGGAGTTCGGCGAACACCGCTCTGAGCACGGCCTCGCTGACTTCGTAGCAACGCTGCAGCGCATGGCCGCCGTCCATCAGCACTTCGGGTTCGACGATGGGGACGATATCCGCGGCCTGGCAATGCGCCGCGTAACGGGCGAGCGCCTGCGCATTGGCGTCGATCGCCGCGCGCGTCGGAATCGCATCGCCAATGTCGATCACGGCGCGCCATTTCGCGAACCGCGCCCCGAGGCTGTAATATTCCTTGAGCCGGGCGCCGAGTCCGTCGAGGCCCTCGGTAATCGTCTCGCCCGGAAAGCCCGGAAGAGGCTTGGCGCCGGTGTCGACCTTGATGCCGGGAATTGCGCCTGTCTGCTCGATCAGCTTGACGAGCGGCGTTCCGTCCGCCGCCAACTGGCGGATCGTCTCGTCATAGAGGATGACACCGGAAATATGCCGCTGCATGGCGCCGCTGGCGCGGAACAGAAGTTCGCGATAATCGCGGCGCGTCTCGGGCGTCGATTCGACGCCGATTGCCTCGAAGCGCTTCTTGATCGTCGCCGAGCTTTCGTCGGCGGCAAGAATGCCCTTGCCGGGAGCCACCATGGCCTGCGCAATTCGGGCCAATTGGTCTTTATTCACGCCCTTAATCCCGTGCAGCGATCACCCAGCCACCGAATCATAGTTGGCGCGCGCCGTTGCGCAAGGCGGCGACGCCCGGCAGGCGCTTGCCTTCGAGCCATTCGAGAAAAGCCCCGCCGGCGGTCGAAATATAGGTGAAATCCCTGGCGACGCCCGCCTTGTTAAGCGCCGCGATCGTGTCGCCGCCGCCGGCAATCGATTCGAGCTCCCCGGAATTGCTCAGCCGCGCCGCGACCATGGCGACGTCGATGGTTCCGGCGTCAAAAGGCGGAATTTCGAACGCCCCGAACGGACCGTTCCAGACGAGCGTATGGGTGCGCTCGAGCAGCGCTTCGATCTTGGCGACCGACTTCGGACCGATGTCGAGAATCATGTCGTTGCCCCGGACGTGATCGACATCGACGACATGCGCGGGCACGTCCGCGGCAAGCTCGGGGGCAACCACGACATCGACCGGCAACACCACTTCGCACTTGGCGCCCGCCGCTTCGGCAACGATTTGCCGCGCCACATCGGCGAATTCCATCTCGCAGATCGATTTGCCGATCGCCTTGCCCTGCGCCGCCAGAAAGGTATTCGCCATGCCCCCGCCGATGACCAGAATATCGACGCGGCGCATGAGATTGCCCAAGAGTTCGAGCTTGGTCGAAACCTTGGCGCCGCCGACGATGGCCATCACCGGGTGGGCCGGATTGGAGAGCAGGTTGGTCAAGATCTCGAGTTCGATCTGCATCGAACGGCCGGCGAACGACGGCAGGATATGCGCCAGGCCCTCGGTCGAGGCATGGGCGCGATGTGCGGTCGAGAAGGCGTCGTTGACGTAGACGTCGCCGAGTTCGGCAAGTGCCGCGATGAACTGCCTGTCGTTCTTTTCTTCGCCGGCGTGGAAACGGGTATTCTCAAGCAGCAGGTAATCGCCATCGCGCATCGCCGCGACGGCCTTCTTTGCAACTTCGCCGACGCAATCGGCGGCAAAGGCTACCGGCTTTCCGAGGCGGATTTCGAGCGCTTTGGCGACCGGCCGCAACGAATATTGCGGATCGGGCGCGCCTTTCGGCCGCCCGAGATGCGAGAGAATGATGACCTTCCCTCCCTTGCCGGCGATTTCGCGCAGATTGGGCAGGATCCTCTCGATGCGCGTCGAATCGAGCACCTTGCCCGATTCCATCGGCACATTGAGATCGACCCGGACCAAAACGCGTTTGCCGGCGAACCGCGCATCGTCGATGGTCGGGAATGGCGCCATTGGCGCGGCTCTCGTCATCCGAGCTTCCCCATTACGACCGCGGTATCCGCCATGCGGTTCGAGAATCCCCATTCGTTGTCGTACCAAGAGACGACGCGCACGAACGTATCCTCGATAACGCGCGTCTGGTCGATATGAAAAATCGACGAATGCGGATCATGGTTGAAATCGATCGACACGTTGGGACTCTCCGTATAGCTGAGAATACCCTTCAACTGCTGTTCGGACGCCCGCTTGATGGCGTCGGTGATCTCGGCGGGCGTCGTGGCGCGCTTGGCGACGAACTTGAAATCCACCATCGAGACGTTGGGCGTCGGCACACGGATCGACGAACCGTCGAGCTTGCCCTTGAGTTCCGGCAGCACGAGGCCGACCGCCTTGGCCGCGCCGGTCGTGGTCGGAATTAACGACAGCGCCGCGGCACGGGCGCGATAAAGGTCCTCGTGGAGCGTATCGAGCGTCGGCTGATCGCCCGTATAGGAGTGGATTGTGCTCATGAAGCCGCGCTCGATGCCGATGGCCTCGTTAAGGACTTTGGCGACCGGCGCCAGGCAATTGGTCGTGCAAGACGCGTTGGAGACGACAAGGTGTTCACGCTTGAGTTTGTCGTGGTTGACGCCATAGACCACCGTGAGATCGGCCCCATCCGCGGGTGCCGAGACGAGCACGCGTCTGGCGCCGGCCCTCAAATGCGCCGAAGCTTTCGCCTTCGAGGTAAAGATGCCCGAACATTCGAGCGCGATATCGACGTTGAGTTCCTCGTGCGGCAATTCGATCGGATCACGCAGCGCCGTCACTTTGATCGGGCCGTCGCCGACGTCGATCGTATCGCCAACCACCTTCACCTCGCGCGGAAAACGCCCGTGAACCGAGTCAAAACGCAGCAGATGCGCATTGGTTTCGACCGGCCCGAGATCGTTGATGGCGACGACGCGAATGTCGCGGCGGCCCGATTCGACGATGGCGCGCAAGACATTGCGCCCAATGCGTCCGAATCCGTTGATCGCGACATTGACCGCCATTCTCAGAACCTTCCTCAGCGCGGAAAAGTCGGCGCCTTATCCTGACCCATCACGAGCTGGATTTCCTGCGAAGTCGAAGGGAAATTCGTCGCCGCGGGCCGCCCCATCGGGGCCTGCCCAGTTCTCCCAGCCTCACCGGTCTTCTGCGTCGCAACGGATCGACCATCAAGCCGGCTTCGCGACCTGATCGCCCGAACGCATCACATTTCCGCCTGCCATGCGCGCCGAGGGCGGCCATTGTCTCGCATGAGAAACAATTCCACGCAAGACGGCGCGCCTTTGTGCATTGCAATCCGCGGCCCGCCATAATGTCGCGGGCAAATCACCCGCCGGCGCCCGCCGGAGGCCGCACTACGCTCGCGCGCGCCTTTGAATCTGCGAACGGAGTTGATTATTCCGACGCGGCCTGCCCGTCTCCGCCAGTGGAGTCGCGCCAATGCGCATGCCGCTGTTTCGTTCCCCGACGAAGCTGCGCTTGGCGCGCATAAGCGGAAGTAAACCTCTGCCGCCAGATCGCGTAACGCAAGGTTATGGAAGGCAAATTGGCTGTGGGAAGTTGGCGCTCGAGGCGTTGACGGGGGCGGCGAACGGGCGCCTAATGACGGGGTCTGGACTGATCGGATGAGTACGC
>JASHVQ010000080.1 GCA_030044485.1 Methylovirgula sp.
GCGCGTCCTGCGCTCGAAAGATTTCACGTGGAACGCCGAGACGGCGGCCGATTGGCGCGAGCCTTGGCCTGGATGGTCGGCGACGCGCTATGAAACCAAAGCCCTCGCCGCCGGGCGCAGGCCCGTCTATCTCAGCTTCGTGCGGCGCCGAGGCTAGTCGGGTTGCGGCCCGAAGCGTAGCAGCCCCGCGCCATGCGTCTTGAGCCAAGTTTCGGCGCGCTCGACGTGCGGCGAAAGCTCGCCGAGCACTTTCCAATAGCGGGGCGAATGGTTCATGTGCACGAGATGCGCCACTTCATGCGCGGCGAGATAGTCGAGCACATAGCTTGGCGCGAGGATCAGCCGCCAGGAAAAATTGAGCGCCCCCGTCGACGAGCATGAGCCCCAGCGGCTCGTCGTGTCGCGCAGGCTCAGTTTGCGCGGCGCCACACCGAGCTTGGCGGCATGGCGGGCGACGGCGGCCTCAAGATCGCGCTTGGCCTCGCGCATCAGGAATTCCTTGACGCGGCGCGCCACATGCGCCGGCTCGGCGCCGACGCAGAGCAGCGGCAGTTTGGCGTCGGCCAAGCCGCGCTCGGCCGGCTCGATCCATACATTGCCGCGCCGCCGCGGCCGCTCGACGATGCGATGATTGATGCCGCGGATCGGAACGATTTCGCCGCCGCCAAAAGGCATGGGCGCGGGCAGGCGCTCGAGCCGCGCGCCGATCCAGGCGACATGGCGTTCGACGAAACTGCGGGCGCCGGCAAGGGAGCCGCGCGGCGGCATGGTGAGCACCACGTCGCGCGTCGCCGCGCGTACCCGCAGCGTGAAGCGCCGCGCCGAGCCAATTCGCTTCAGTTCGATGCGGTAGGTCCGGCTGCCATGCGCGACGTCGAGATAGGCGATCTGCGTGCTGCGGGGCGCGGTTTTCGGGGAGAGAATCGGCATCGAGGCAAGCTTAGCTTTGCCCCGTCTCTGCCGCCACAAGAACCGGGGCGCGGTTCCAAGACAGCTTATCTGTTATAGATCAATGTATTAGCCAATAGTTAAGCTTGGCAATTAGCGGGGCTGGACCGCGGAATTGAAGGCGCGGATGCGCGGCGCGATCTCCTGGCGAAAGCGCGAGCCGTTGAAGACCCCGTAATGTCCGACATTGGCCTGCTGATGGTGAAGCTTGCGCTTGGCGGGAATGCCGGAACAGAGTTCCTGGGCCGCGAAGGTCTGGCCGAGGCCCGAGATGTCGTCCTTCTCGCCTTCGACCGTCATCAGCGCGACGCGCTTGATCGCGCCGAGATCGACGCGTTCATTGCGGTGCATCATCGTGCCGTTCGGCAGGCGATGTTCGACGAAGACCGCATCGACCGTCTGCAGATAGAACTCCGCGGTCAAATCCATCACCGCCAGATATTCGTCGTAGAACTCGCGGTGCTTCTCGGCCGAGTCGCCGTCGCCTTCCATCAGGTGGTTGAACATCTCGATATGCGCGTTGACATGCCGGTCGAAGTTCATCGCCATGAAGCCGGAAAGCTGCAGGAAGCCCGGATAGACGTCGCGCCCCGCGCCCGGATAGGGATAGGGCACGGGATGGATGCAATGTTTGCGGAACCATTGGCTGCCGCGCTCCTGTGCCATGAGATTGACGGCGGTCGGGCTGCGGCGCGTATCGATCGGGCCGCCCATCAGGGTCATCGAGGCGGGAACGTCGGGATCGTTGCGTTTTTCGAGAAGCGCGACGGCGGAGATCATGGGCACGGCGGGCTGGCAGACGGCGATCGTGTGCAGCGGCACGCCATCGCGCCTGGCGCTCAGCAACCGGCAGATCGCGATGAGATAGTCGATGTAATCGTCGAGATCGAAACTGCCGAGGGCGAGCGGCACCATGCGCGCATCCGTCCACTCGGTGATGTAGACGTCGTAATAGGGCAGGAAGGTCTCGACCGTTCCGCGCAGCAAAGTTGCATAATGTCCCGACATGGGGGCGACGAGCAGAAGCTTCGCTTGGCGCGGCTCGTCGGCGCCGTCCCAGTCGCGCTCGAAATGCACAAGCTTGCAGAACGTCTTTTGCCAGATGACCTCTTCGTGCACCGGCACATTTCTGCCCGCGACCGTCGTCGTTGTGATGTCGAACGCCGGCTTGCCGTAACGGCGCGTCAGCCGCTCGAACAATTCGGCCGACGCCGCGAGATTGCGGCCGACTTGCGTGTGGGCGAGCGGATTGATCGGATTTTTGAACCAGACGCGCGTGAGATCGGAGGCGGCGCGGGCCGGCGCGAGCGCCAGATAGGCCATCTCATGCAGTTGATAAGAATAGGTATTCATCGGCTGGCCGAACATCTGACTGCGGGCACAAGCGAACCGACAACAGCCCGGACAGGCCAGCGTTCCGCCGGAACCTCCCTATTATTGCAGCGCACACGCTTAGTACGGCGAAATCCCCGAATCAATGCAATCGAACAGTCATAATCTTTTCTTCCGCAGTTTTTCGCCGCGCTGACGGAAAAATGTCACAATAGCGTTACTCGCCGGTCTGCAGCAGGCTTCCCGCGCGCCGCGCGTCTTGCAGCAAGAGTTCGAAGCAAATCGCGCCGGCGGCGAAAAAGACAAGATTGAGCGCGAAGGCCTCGGCCATCAGATCGGCGCGGAAGGCGTGATGGATGAGCAGCCCCCGCAATCCCTCGAAGACGTAAGTCGGCGGCAAGGCCCAAGCCACGGCCTGCAGGGGCCGCGGCAGCACGCTTACCGGATAGAAGACACAGGCGAGCGGCTGCATCAGGAACATGAAAGTCCAGACCAATGTTTCGGCCGCAAGCCCGAAGCGCAGCACGAGGCCCGAGCAGAGAAGGCCTATCGACCAGCTTGTCAGGATGAGATTTGCGAAAAAGAAGCCGACCGCCAGCCCCAATCCCCAGAGGTTGAATCCGAAGAAGAGAATGGCCAGCAGGCTCACCGGCACGAAGCCGATCGAGAGCCGCACGATGCTCATCGCCATCAGCGCCAGAATGAACTCGCCGACGCGCAACGGACTCATCATCAGATTGGC
>JASHVQ010000081.1 GCA_030044485.1 Methylovirgula sp.
GGCCCCGCCTCGCCCTACCAAAACGCGGAAAATATCGCTTATTCGCGCGAGCACAATTTTCGCCACTGGAACATCATGATCGAGGGCCGTTTTGACGCGGACTACGAGCGATCCGTCGAAGCCCTTCACAAGATGCGCGGCCGCCTGAGCTTCGAGCCGCGCTGGTGCACCAGCGGCTACAACTTCGTCATTTCCCGCGTGGTCGAGGGCATAGCGCTTCACCTGCCGATGAAGCCCTTCGAATTCGGCATGCGGCAGCGCTGTGCCAAACTCCAGTCCGCCTATATGCGCGTCGCCATGCTCGACATGGCCTATGTGGTCGACGTCTACATGCACGCGACGCTCGGCGAACGGCAGAATGTGCTGACCCATCTGGCCGAATCCTTCGAAAGCGCGGTGGGCGGAATTGCCGGCAGCGTGGCCTCCGCCGCCGAACGGCTTCGCAAAACCGCCGATGCTTTGACCTATTCGGCCGAGTCGACCAATCTTCAATCCATGGCCGCGGCCACCGCCTCCAAGGAGGCGGCCGCCAATGTTCAGGCGGTGGCCACCGCCACCGAACATCTCTCTCACGCCATCGGGCAGATCAGCGGCCAAGTCCACGAATCGAATCAGATCGCCGGGCGCGCCGCGGGCGAAGCCGACCGCACGCAGGCGGCGATCCGCAGTCTCACGGAAGCTGCCGACCGCATCGGCGGAATCATCGATCTCATCCGCAACATCGCCGGCCAGACCAACATGCTGGCGCTCAATGCCACGATCGAGGCGGCGCGCGCCGGCGAGGCAGGCCGCGGTTTCGCGATCGTCGCCCAGGAAGTAAAAGCGCTGGCCCACGCGACCGCCAAGGCGACGGCGGAAATCGGCGCGCATGTCGACGGCATCCAGGAGGCCACGCAGCATGTCGCTTCGTTCATCACCTCGGTCGCCAAGTCGACGCAGCAGGTGAGCGCCATCGCGATTGCCGCCGAAACCGCGGTCGCCGAGCAGGACGCGGCGACGCAGGAGATCACTCGGCGCGTCCAGGAAGCCTCGCGCGGCACGCACGAGGTGACATCGAACATCGTCGGCGTGACCGAAGCGGCCGGAAATTCGAGCGCCGCCGCCAAGGAATTGCTGAAGTCGGCGACCGACCTCACCCGCCAGTCCGAAGTTCTCACCAAGCAGGTAGAAGATTTCCTGCGCACCGTCCGCGCCGCCTGAACCAGTCCGCCGCGGCAATGAAATTGACCTCGCGCGTCCGCATGCCTATGTCATAGAGCCAATCGACCCGAGCGCCCATGGCCGTAAAGCCGATCATCACTCTGCCGGACAAAAGGTTGCGCCAGCGCGCCGCGCCCGTGGCGCGCGTCGACGACGAGGTTCGCGCGCTGATGGACGATCTTCTCGAGACCATGTATGCGGCGCCCGGCATCGGGCTTGCAGCCACGCAGGTTGCCGTGCCGAAGCGCGTCATGGTGCTCGATATCGCCAAGCGCGAGGACGAGGCGGCAAGCCCCGATCCCATGGCCTTCGCCAACCCGGAAATCGTCTGGGCCTCGCAGGAGACCTCGATCCGCCAGGAAGGCTGCTTGTCGATCCCGGAGTTCTTCGAGGACGTGGTGCGCCCGGCGCGCGTGCGCGTCTCCTATCTCGATCGCGACGGCAAGCGCCAAGAGCTCGAAGCCGATGGGATTCTGGCGCGCTGCCTGCAGCACGAGATCGACCATCTCGACGGCGTTCTTTTCATCGACCATATTTCCCGCCTGAAGCGCGATCGGATCGTCAAGAAATTCGGCAAGGCGGCGAAACGCGACATCGAGGAGCGCAAGCCGCCTCGGCGCACGGCCGAAGCCGAGAGCGCCTGATCTTCAAACCGCTGTCAAAGGACGGGTGCGGTGCGCATCATCTTCATGGGCACGCCCGAATTCGCCGTGCCGACGCTCGACGCGCTCGTGCACGCAGGTCATGAGGTTGGCGCCGTCTATACGCGTGCGCCGCGACCCGCGGGACGTGGTCTCGACATTCTGCCCTCCCCGGCGCATCTGGCCGCCGAACGTTTGCGGCTTCCCGTCGAGACGCCGTCGAGCCTTAAATCGCCGCAAGCCGCCGCGGCTTTCGCAAGATACGGCGCCGATGTCGCCGTGGTCGTCGCCTATGGGCTCATCCTGCCAAAAGCCGTTCTTGACGCGCCGCGGCGCGGCTGCCTCAATCTGCATGCTTCGCTTCTGCCGCGTTGGCGCGGCGCCGCGCCGATCGAGCGCGCCATCATGGCCGGCGATCGGCAGACGGGCATTGCGGTGATGCGCATGGAAGAAGGTCTCGATACCGGCCCGGTGGCACTCGAACAGCGCGTCGCGATCGGCCCCGAGGTAACCGCCGGCGAGCTTCGCGAAGAGCTTTCGCGGCGCGGCGCCGATCTCATGGTCGGCGCGCTCGCGGCTTTGGCCAAGAACGCGCTCGCCTTCACGCCGCAAGCGGAAAAGGGCGCAAGCTACGCGCCGAAGATCGGCAAGGGGGAGACGCGCATCGATTGGTCGAAGAGCGCGCGCGAGATTCATAATCTCGTGCGCGCGCTCTCGCCTTCGCCGGGCGCGGTCTTCGAGGCCGATTTCGGCAAAGGGCTCGAACGCGTCAAGGTGCTGCGCAGCCGGCCGGTCGCGCAAAGCGGCAAGCCAGGCCTCGTTCTCGACGCGCGGCCCACTGTTGCCTGCGGGAGCGGGGCGCTGCAGCTCGTCGAAGTCCAGCGCGCCGGCAAGGCGCCGATGCCCGCCGAAGAATTTTTGCGCGGCGCGCGGCTGCCCGCCGGAACCTTGCTCGGCGTCGCAAGCTGATGCCCCGCTACAAGCTCAGCATCGAATATGACGGCACGGATTTCGTCGGCTGGCAAAGGCAGGCGAATGGCGCTTCGATCCAGGAGGCGGTCGAGGCCGCAATCGCCTCGACCTGCGGTATCGAGGCGGCGATTCGCGGCGCGGGGCGCACCGACGCGGGCGTGCATGCGCTCGGACAGGTGGCGCATGTCGATCTCGATCGCGATTGGAACGGCGGCGTTTTGCGCGATGCGCTCAACGCGCATCTGCGGCCGCGGCGCATCGCGATTCTGCGCGCCGAGCCGGTTGCCGACGATTTCGACGCGCGATTCTCCGCCGTGCAGCGCCATTATCTCTACCGGATCGTCAACCGGCGCGCGCCCCTGACGGTCGAGGCGGGACGCGCTTGGCTCGTCAAGCGCCGGCTCGATGCCGGCGGCATGCATGATGCCGCGCAAATTCTCGTCGGCCGCCACGATTTCTCGACGTTTCGCGACGCCGAATGCCAGGCCGCCTGCCCGGTCCGCACGCTCGACCGTCTCGACGTGGCAAGAAATGACGAGCTGATCGAGGTTCATGCAAGCGCCCGCTCCTTCCTGCACCATCAGGTACGGTCCATGGTCGGCTCGCTCGAACAGGTGGGCGCCGGCAAGTGGACGAGGGCGGATTTGGAGGCGGCGCTCGAGGCGCGCGACCGGGCGCGCTGCGGGGTCGTGGCGCCCGCCGCCGGCCTTTACCTCGTTGGGGTCGATTACGGGAAAGGGGAGGAAAGCGCGCCCTGTGACAAATGAGCCAGACCGGCTCAAATCTCCCCTATTGGCCGAAAATTCGGTTCATTTCCGCACGAAATGACGCGACAAGAGCTCCGGCCGTGCTATAAAGCCAGTACAAGCAAGAAACGGGCCGCGCCTCGGCACGGCACAGTTTGGGTCGTAGTCGGTGTAATGGCGCTCACCACCAAGCTTCTCCTGCGCCAGGGCCAGGCCCTGGTCATGACGCCGCAGCTTCTGCAGGCGATCAAGCTTCTCCAATTTTCAAATGTGGAACTTGCCGCCTTCGTTCAGGAGGAGCTCGAGCGCAACCCCCTCCTCGAACGCGCCGAAGATCTTCCCGACAACGAAGACCCCGTCCCCGACGCCAATCTCGACGCCCCGCCGGCGGACGGCGATTTCAACGACGCGGCCGAGGCCGAATGGAGTTCGGATAGTTTCGCCACCGATTCGACCACGCTTGCCGCCAGTCTCGGCACGGAAGTCTCGAATGCCTTCGAAGACGACCGCCCCCCGACGCCGGGCGAGCGACAAGAATTCGCCGAAGGCGCCGGGCTTTCGACAAATTCATGGTCGGGATCGCCCGCCCCGGCCATCGACACCGAACAGGCCAATCTGGAAGCTTATGTCGCCGCCGAGACCAGTCTTAGAGAGCATCTCGTCGCGCAGTTGCGTCTGGCAAGCGCCGATCCGATCGATCGGCTGATCGGCCAAAGCCTGATCGATTCAATCGACGAAGCCGGATATTTCACCGATACCACCGCCGAAGTCGCGGCGCGGCTCGGCGCCGCGGTCGAAAGAACCGAAAAAGTCCTGGCACTCATCCAGAGCTTCGAGCCTTCGGGCGTCGGCGCACGCAATCTCGCCGAATGTATCGCCATCCAATTGCGCGAAAAGGACCGGTTCGATCCGGCCATGCAGAGCCTGGTGGCGCATCTCGATCTCGTCGCCAAGCGCGATTACGTGAAGCTGCGTAAACTCTGCAACGTGGGCGCCGACGATGTGGCCGAAATGATCGCCGAAATCCGCCGGCTCGATCCGAAGCCGGGGCGCGCCTTCGGCGGCGCCCCCGTGCAGCCGGTCGTCGCCGACGTCACCGTCCATCCGCTCCCCGACGGCTCCTGGCATGTCGAGCTGAATGCCGAAGTTTTGCCGCGTCTCCTCGTCAACCAGGTCTATGCGACGCGGGTCGGCCGCGCCAAAGCCAATGACGTCGATAAATCCTTCCTGTCGAATTGCCTGCAGAGCGCCAATTGGCTCACCAAGAGCCTCGAACAGCGGGCGCGCACCATTCTGAAAGTCTCGAGCGAAATCGTCCGCCAGCAAGATGCCTTCTTCGCGCACGGCGTCGAATATCTGAAGCCGCTCAACCTGAAGACCATCGCCGACGCCATCGGCATGCATGAATCGACAGTCTCGCGCGTCACCTCGAACAAATATATCGCCACGCCGCGCGGTCTCTTCGAGCTCAAATATTTCTTTACCGCCTCGATTGCCTCGCACAACGGCGGCAGCGCGCATTCGGCGGAAGCCGTGCGCTTCCGCATCAAGCAGATGATCGATCGCGAGAGCGCCGACGACGTTCTTTCGGACGATGCGATCGTCGAGCGGTTGAAGTCCTCGAATGTCGATATTGCGCGGCGCACGGTCGCCAAATATCGAGAGAGCCTGCGAATCCCTTCATCCGTCGAGCGCCGCCGCCTGAAAGCGCTGCATTGAGACGCGAGAAATCGCGGCCTGGTCTTTAATTCTTCCACAAAATCCCGAAATGGCGTGTGGCGCTTCAACTTGCCAAGCCGAGCCGAGCGCAAGCTGGTCCGTGCGGCTGCGATCGGCCTGTCAAGCCATTGACTTCATGCTGCGACGCTCCTAACCCTTGCCGTCCGCTCGCGGAAGCGGATCGCCGGGGGGCGACGTCTTGGACTGGAGAGAGCCATGACATTGCGCGTCTCTGGGAAGAACATCGATATCGGCGAATCCTTGCGTACTTATGTCGGCGCGCGCCTCGATCAGGTCGTTACGAAATTTTCCGCAGAGCCGGCCGGCGGCCATGTCACAATCGGACGAGAGGGCTCCGGCTTTCGAACGGATTGCAGATTGCGTCTCGACTCGGGCCTGACATTGCAGGCCGAAGCCGCAGCCCAGGATGCCTACTCAAGCTTCGACAAGGTCGCCGAGCGAATCGAAAATCGCCTGCGGCGCTGCAAGCGACGGCTGAAGGACCGCTTCGCCGGACACCCGGCTCACTAAATCATGTCCCTGTCATAATCCTTGGACAGACCGCTCATTCCCTCCCCGTTTTCCCCACGGCACACCATGGCTCACCCATCGAACCTTCGCAGGCTCCATGTTCCCGCCAATATGCGGCTCACCGATCTCATCGGCCCGGAAGCCGTCTTCCCGGCGCTGCGCGCCAATTCCAAGAAGCAGGTGCTGCAGGAAATGAGCGAGCGCGGCGCGCGCCTCTCGGGCCTCAAGCCGCGCGAGATTTTCGATGCGCTCTTGCAGCGCGAGCGGCTGGGGTCGACGGGCACCGGCGACGGGGTCGCCATCCCTCATGCCAAGCTATTGAAATGCAATGACATTTTCGGCATATTCGCACGATTGGAAAAGCCCGTGGATTTTGCCGCGACCGACGCCGCGCCCGTCGATCTGGTTTTTCTGCTTGTCGCGCCGGAAACCGCCGGCGCCGATCATTTGAAGGCCTTGGCGCGGACGGCGCGCGTGCTGCGCGACCCGGCGATCGCCGCAAAACTGCGCGCCACGCATGATCCCGCGGCGCTCTATGCGCTGCTGACCCAGGAGCCGACGCCGCACGCAGCCTGAAGCTCGCATCTGCGAAGTGGCCCTGCGAACTCGGCGCGAATGCATCTTGCGTCCGGATTCCGCCTAAGCCGATCCTGTCCTAGACTGGGCGGATGCCGGCGATACCGCACGACCCAGATCCGCCAACGCCCGTCTCCTTGCCGAATCTGTTGGCGCGGTCGGCGGCGCGTTTTGCAAATCGCCCGGCGGTCGATTTCTTCGGCCGAAAATTGACCTATGCGGGACTTGGCCGGCAAGTCGAGCGCGCCGCCCTTGGCTTGCAGAAATTGGGCGTGAGGCGCGGCACGCGCGTCGGGCTCTGCCTGCCGAACACGCCCTATTTCATCATCGCCTATTTCGCCGTCCTGAAGGCCGGAGGCATCGTCGTCAATTTCAATCCGCTCTATGTCGAGCGCGAGATCGCGCAGCAAATCCGCGATTCGGGGACGACGATCATGGTGACGCTCGACGTCAAAAAGGTCTATTCGAAGATCGCCGCGATGCTCGAGGTCACGGACCTCGAACGCATCGTCGTCTGTTCGATGCGCGCCAGCTTGCCCTTTGCCAAGGGCGTGCTTTTCGCGCTCTTCAAGTCGGCCGAGCTTGCCGAAATTCCCAAGGATGCGCGCCACGTTCGTTTCTCCGATCTCGTCGCGGCGCGCGCTACGTTCGAGCCGGTCGATCTCGATCCGACCAGCGACGTCGCGGTGCTTCAATATACGGGCGGGACGACCGGCGTCCCCAAAGGCGCCATGCTCACCCACGCCAATCTTTCGATGAATGTCGCGCAGATCGCTTGTCACGTGCCCATTCTTACTCCGGGACGCGAGCGCGCGCTTCTCATCCTGCCGCTGTTTCATGTGTTCGGCATGACGGCAGGCATGAATTTCTGCATTTCGATCGGCGCGGAAATCATCCTGCTGCCGACCTTCGACGTACATCAGGTGCTGTCCGTCGTCACCAAGAAGCGGCCGACTCTGCTGCCCGGAGTGCCGAGCCTTTTCGCGGCGCTGACGGCGCGCGTCGGCGACGGCAAATACGATCTTTCCTCGATCAACTATTGCATCTCGGGGGGCGCCCCGCTGCCGCTCGACGTGCGCCTACGTTTCGAATCGCTCTCCGGCTGCAAACTCGTCGAGGGCTACGGGCTGACCGAAGCTTCGCCTGTGGTCAGCGCCAATCCGCTCGATGCCGAATACAAGAACACGTCCGTCGGCTTTCCGCTGATCGGCACGAGCGTCGAGATTCGTTCGCTCGACGATCCGAAAAAGATTCTGCCGCTCGGCGAGAAGGGCGAGATCTGCCTGCGCGGGCCGCAGATCATGGCCGGCTATTGGCGGAACGCGAAGGAGACGGAGTCGGTCTTCGTCGACGGCGCGCTGCGCACCGGCGACGTCGGCTATGTCGACGAAGGCGGCTATCTCTATCTCGTCGATCGCATCAAGGACCTAATCCTCTGCGGCGGTTTCAACGTCTATCCGCGGGTGATCGAAGAAGCGCTGCATCAGCACCCGGCGGTCGCCGAAGCGGCTGTCATCGGCGTTCCCGACGCCTACCGAGGCCAGGTTCCGAAGGCTTTCGTCACGCTGCGGCCCGGCGCGGAAGCAACCCCCGAGGCGCTGCTGCGCTTCCTTAGGGACTATGTATCGCGCATGGAGATGCCCAAATCCGTCGAGATCCGTCAATCTCTGCCCAAGACCGCGATCGGCAAGATCAGCCGCAAGGAACTCGCGGCGGCGCCGCAAGGCGGCGCGCAAGCGCATTAATCGAATTGGACGAGCCCATTTGCAGGTTGGCGGGAATTCGCGTCAAATAGTATTTTGGCGCGAGGGCCTCGATACTTAGGCCAAGCCCAGGGGAGATCATGCCGGCCGGCCGCAGATTTTACACCACGCGGCGACGCAGTTTGGTGACCGGCGGCGCCGGTTTTATCGGCTCGCATCTCTGCGAGCGGCTTCTCGCCCAGGGCGACGAAGTGCTCTGCGTCGACAATTTCTACACCGGAACGCGCGACAACATCTCCCCCCTGCTCCAATACCGGGGCTTCGAGCTTCTGCGCCACGACATCACGTTTCCGCTCTATGTCGAAGTCGATCGCATTTTCAATCTCGCCTGCCCGGCTTCGCCAATTCACTACCAATTCGATCCCGTGCAGACGACCAAGACGAGCGTGCTCGGGTCCGTCAACATGCTGGGCTTGGCCAAGCGTCTCAAGGTGCCCATCCTGCAGGCCTCGACTTCGGAAGTTTACGGCGATCCGAGTGTCCATCCGCAGGCCGAGACTTATTGGGGCAACGTCAATCCCGTCGGCCCGCGCTCCTGCTACGACGAGGGCAAGCGCTGCGCCGAGACGCTGTTCTTCGACTATCGCCGCCAGCACGATCTCGACATCAAGGTGGTGCGTATTTTCAACACCTACGGGCCGCGCATGCATCCCAACGACGGCCGCGTCGTCTCGAATTTCATCATCCAGGCGCTGAGCGGAAAGGACATCACGCTCTACGGCACGGGCGAACAGACACGCTCCTTTTGCTATGTCAGCGACCTCGTCGAAGCCATGGTGCGCTACATGGATACGCCGCACGAAGAAACCGGGCCGCTGAACCTCGGCAATCCGAACGAATTCACCATTCGCCAGCTCGCCGAGCTCGTCTGCGCGCTGACCGGGTCGCCTTCCAAGCTCGTCGAAATGCCCTTGCCCGAGAACGATCCCCGCCATAGGTGTCCGGATATTTCGCGCGCCCGCGAGGTGATCGGCTGGAAGCCGAAGATCAATTTGCGCGAGGGCCTGACGCTGACCATCGCTTATTTCGAGGACATTCTGCGAAAGAGCGGCAAAGCCTGATGCGCCGGGCGCGGCCGCGCCTTAACTATGGTCTACATGCGCACGCTTGACCCGCCGCCGAATGGGCTGCCGCTGCCGTCGCGTTTCGCGGAATGGTTCGCGCGGCGCGGCTGGGCGCCGCGCGCCCATCAGCTTGCGCTTCTCGAAAAAGCCGAAGCGCGCGAGGACGTCCTGCTGATCGCGCCGACCGGCGCCGGCAAGACGCTGGCCGGCTTCCTGCCGACGCTCGTCGATCTCGACCGTCGCGGCGCGCCGCCCGGCCTGCACACGCTTTATATTTCGCCCCTGAAGGCGCTCGCCGTGGACGTGGCGCGCAATCTCGAGACGCCGATCGCCGAGATTGGCCTTTCGTTGCGCGTCGAAACGCGCAGCGGCGACACTTCGGCCGGCAAGCGCCAGCGCCAGCGTCGCGATCCGCCGCAAATTCTTCTGACGACCCCGGAACAGCTTGCGCTGCTTCTGGCGAGCGCCGACGCCAGGCACCTGTTCGCGGATCTTCAGCGCGTCGTCGTCGACGAACTACATTCGCTTGTGACCGGCAAGCGCGGCGATCTTCTGAGCCTCGGGCTGGCACGGCTGCGGAGGATTGCGCCACGCATGAAGTCGACCGGTCTTTCCGCAACCGTGCGCGATCCGGACGAATTGCGCCGCTGGCTCGTCGCAAGTCCCGGCAAGGCGGCGCTTGTCACCGCGCCGCCCGGCGCGCCGCCCGATCTTTCCATTCTCGACACGACCCAGGAAATCCCCTGGGCCGGGCATATGACGCGCCACGCGCTCGCGGGAATCTACGAGCTCATAAAGGCGGCGCATATGAGTCTCGTCTTTGTCAACACGCGCGCGCTGGCCGAATTCGTGTTTCAGGAATTGTGGCGGCGCAACGAGGACGGGCTGCCGATCGCGCTGCATCACGGTTCGCTCGACGTCGGGCAGCGCCGCCGCGTCGAGGCGGCGATGGCGCAGGGCAGGCTGCGGGCTGTCGTCTGCACCTCGACGCTCGATCTTGGCGTCGACTGGGGCGACGTCGACCTCGTCATCAATGTCGGCGCGCCGAAGGGCGCGAGCCGCCTGATGCAAAGGATCGGGCGCGCCAATCATCGGCTCGACGAAGCGTCGCGCGCCGTGCTCGTCCCCTCGAACCGTTTCGAAGTGCTCGAATGCCGCGCCGCCGTCGATGCCGTCTATGCCGGCACGCAGGACACGGCGCCGGCGCGCAGCGGCGCGCTCGACGTTCTCTGCCAGCATATTCTTGGCATGGCTTGCGCCGAGCCTTTTATGGCGGACGAGCTTTTTCGCGAAATAATCTCCGCCGAGCCCTACCACGATCTCGAACGCGCCGACTTCGAGGCGGCGCTCACCTTCGTCGCGCATGGCGGTTATGCGCTCTCTTCCTACGAGCGCTTCGCCAAAATCAAACAGAAGGCCGACGGACGCTGGCGCGTCGCCAACGCCCATGTCGCACAGATCTACCGGATGAACGTCGGCACGATCGTCGAGGCCGACATGCTTAAAGTGCGGCTTACACCTGGCAAAGCGCCGGGGCCGGGCCAGGCCTATACCGGGCCTTTGCGGCGCGGCGGCAGAATATTGGGCGAGATCGAGGAATATTTTCTCGAAACGCTCGCGCCGGACGACACGTTTTTGTTCGGCGGAGAAATTCTTGCCCTGCGCGGCATTGTCGACAATGAGGCGCTCGTTTCGCGCGTTGTCGCCGACGCGCCGAAGATTCCTTCGTATGAAGGCGGCAAGTTCCCGCTCTCGACGCATCTCGCGGCGCGCGTACGCGAACTCGTCGGCCATCCGAAAGAATGGCGCAGTCTCCCGCCCGCCGTCGCCGAATGGCTCGGCCTGCAGATGCGGCGCTCCGCCTTGCCGCCCCCCGGCCATTTGCTGGTCGAGACTTTCCCGCGCGGCAGCAGGTTTCATCTCGTTGCCTATCCTTTCGAGGGGCGGTTGGCGCATCAGACGCTAGGCATGTTGCTGACGCGGCGCATGGAGCGCGCCGGCTTAAAGCCGCTCGGCTTCGTCGCCAATGATTATGCGCTCGGCGTCTGGGGCGCGGCCGACATAGGCGAGGCGATCGCCCGCCGTCGCATCAAGCTCGACGCGCTTTTCTCGGAGGATATGCTGGGCGACGATCTCGAAGCCTGGCTGCATGAATCCTCGCTGATGAAACGCAGCTTCCGCAATTGCGCGATCGTCTCGGGCCTCATCGCGCGCAATCACCCGGGCCGCGAGAAAAGCGGCAGGCAGATCACCGTCTCGACCGATCTCATCTATGACGTGCTGCGCCGCCACGAGCCGGATCATATACTTTTGCGCGCGACGCGCGCCGACGCGGCAATGGGCCTTCTCGACTTGCCGCGTCTCGGCGTCATGCTGGCGCGCGTCAAGGGCCGCATCCTGCATA
>JASHVQ010000082.1 GCA_030044485.1 Methylovirgula sp.
CGCGGCTGCCGCTCTTCATAACCGCTCACGACTATTTCATCGCCTGCCCGAACGGCGCGCTTTTTCGCTTCGATCGTCAGGAGCCGTGCCAGCTCGATCCCATGTCGGTCAAATGCATAGCGGCCAACTGCGATTCCAAATCCTACGTTCACAAGATGGTGCGAGTCATGCGCATGGCCGTGACGCAACAGACCGCGTATGGAGCCGCTGTCAATCTCATCCACGTTTCCGAGCGGTCGCGCGCCATACTCACGCCGCTCCTGCCTTCTACCTGGCGGCATTTCAGCCTTGGCAATCCCGTCTTAGTCCGCAAAACGCCGCCCATAGGCAACGTTGCCGGCCGAGGTTTCGCCTTTATCGGCCGACTGACGCCGGAAAAGGGAACGATCCTGGCCGCCCGCGCGGCGGCCCAAACCGGCGCGCCTATGCTCTTCATCGGGGATGGACCGGCGCGTGGCGAAATTCGCAACATCTGTCCGCATGCCGAGATCACCGGCTGGCTTCCGGCCGCCGAGGTCGATCTCCTTATGAGAAATCGCGTTCGTGCCGTAGTCGCGCCGTCGCTCTGGCCGGAAACCGGACCGCTCACGGTCTATGAGGCCTCCGCGGTCGGGCTCGCCTCGATCGTCTCGAATCGCTGCGGGGCTTCGGAGCGCGTCGTTGGCGTGGGGCTGATGATCGAGCCGACCGTGGAGGAGATCGCCCGGGCCTTCGAACGCCTGGGCGATGACGATTTGGCGAGCCGGTTGGGGTATGCCGCATATCAGCGCTATTGGGACGATCCGTTGACGCCGGCTTCTCATGCGCGCGGTTTGTTGGAGATCTATGCGACTTCCGGGGCCATTTCGGCCCGGCACAATGAAACGGCGGATGCAAGCCCGTGAAGATCGTCATCATTGCAGATCACGCCTCGATTAACGGCGGCCAAGCGAAGGTGGCAATCGAGAGTGCCAAAGGCCTTGCGGCGCGCGGCCATGCCGTGACCTATTTCGCCGCTGTTGGACCGCTCGATGCAGGCCTCGTAGCGGCCGGCGTTAAAACGATCCTGCTCGAACAGCCGGATGTTGTGTCCGCATCCTCATTGACGCTCTTCGGCCTGCAATGGTTCTGGAATGCGCCAGCCGCACGTAGGCTACGTGAGTTTCTTTCGACCTGCGACCGAAACGAGACGGTCGTGCATGTGCATGGGTGGGCGAAGGCTTTGTCGCCTTCGATCGGCCCGGTGTTGAAAGCCTCGAAGCTTGCCATTGTCTTCACGATGCACGAATATTTCCTCGTCTGCCCGAACGGCGGCTTTTACGATTATCCGGTCGGGCATGCCTGTCACCGGCGCCCAATGTCGCTTGCCTGCATCGCCCATAATTGCGATTCGCGCAGCTACTTCCGCAAGCTCCTGCGCGTCACGCGACACGCGGCTCTGCAGCACAGTGGGCTTCTGGATTGTCTCGACCACGTCATCACCATCAGCCGACTGCAGCGCGAGATCCTCGAACGGCATCTGCCTGCAAATGTGCACTTCCACAACGTCGGGAATCCGATCGACACGCCGCCGCTCGGCCAGAAAGACGACGCAATTCCCGGAGACTTCGTTTTTGTCGGCAGGATCTCGCCGGAAAAGGGCCCGTTGTTGTTTGCCGAGGCGGCGCGGCTTTCCGGTCAACGGGCGGTCTTCATCGGGGACGGTCCGCAAGCCGAAACTCTCAAGGCACAATATCCCGAAGCCGCCGTCCTTGGCTGGAAAGACCCGGCCGAGGTGCGAAAACTGCTGCGCCGTGCTCGGGCGCTCGTCTTTCCTTCAGTATGGTACGAAGGCCAGCCGCTGACCGTGCTCGAATCTCTGGCGCTCGGTACGCCAGTGATTGTCAGCGACATGTGCGCCGGGCGCGAATTCGTCGAGGACGGGGTGAGCGGCCGCTGGTTCAGGTCGAACGACGCAAGCTCGCTTGCCGCGGCGATGGCCGAACTTGCCGACGACGGCGTCGCGCGGCGCATGTCGCAAGCTGCCTATTCGCTCTATTGGAAAGATCCCTATACGCTCGAGCGTCACCTTGACGGGCTTTGCGCCGTTTACGATGAGGCTCTCGGTGTCGAAGAAAAAGCGGTCTGTGCGATGACCTAGGCATCGCATAGGCTTTTCATTCCACGCCTCACGCGCCGATTTGACGCGCCGCATTCTATTTTCTAAAGCTGCGGGAACTGGCCGGCATGCCCGGAAGGTACAGGCCGAGGGAATGAAAGACGTCGAGCGGCAGAAGGGCCTAGGCAAAGCGCGTATCCTCGTCGTGGAGGACGAGGCCTTTATCGCCGCCATGCTTGCCGACATGCTCGAGGAACTCGGCTACGACGTCGCCGCCTCGGTTTCGCATATCGCCCAAGCGAAAGATTTTCTTGCCGCCGAAACGGTCGATGCGGCGCTGCTCGACGTGAATCTCGGCGTCGAAAAGATCGATCCGGTCGCGGACCTTCTTGCGGAGCGCGCCTGTCCGTTTATCTTCACGACAGGATACGGAAAGTCCGGCGTTCCCGCGGCACATGCCGGCCGCGCCGTCCTGCAGAAGCCGTTCCACATCGCCGATCTCGCCGCGGCGCTGCGCAAAGAACTTGGAACGGCGGAATCGTCTTAGCGCCGCTTCGGGCGCGGAATCCGCATGGGTCTTGCAATAGACATTCGCAGGACACCGCTCTAGCATCGCGCCATGCAGAAGCGATCCGCATGCGATCTCGGCGATTTGTCCGGCTTGGACGTATTGGCGATCCGTGACGTCCTCCAGCAGTTCACTTGCGTTCGCGCGTAAACCGGCAGCCCGCTGCCGCGGATCGTGTTGAGGTGTCGCGGACCATGAACGACAGCCTCTCGGTCATCCTGCCCGCAACCTCGCGGCGAAGGCGCTTGAGGCGCCTTCTGCCTCTGGCGGCGCTTCTGGTTGCGACCGGCGCCGCCGCCTCCATCGCGGCGCACATGGCCTTTTCGGCGGACACTCTTGGGCGGGATGTCGCCGCGCAAATCCACCGCACGACGGGGTTCTCTACGAATTTCGAGGGGGCCACGCACTTGCATCTCTTTCCGCAGCCGCGCATCCAAATAGACAACGTCACCTTCACCGATGCGGCAGGCGCGGTCCGAATCGATGCGGCCGTTTTCAGCGGCTACCTGAGGCTTCTGCCTCTTCTGGCCGGACGGCTCGAGCTCGGCCATGCGACGCTCTATCAGCCCAATATTTTCATCGCGCTGGATCGCAAACCTGTCCTGCCGGAAAGCGACATCGGCAAGTTTGCCGAGGCGGCTTCGATCGGCGCGCCGCAGTCGGCCGCGCCGCTGGGCCGTATCGACATAGTCGACGGGCATGCGCGCATCGAGATCAATCGCCTGCGAACGGCGGAAATCGGCGGCATCAACCTCGATCTTGATTGGCCAAGCGCCGACGCGTCGGCCGCCGTAAATGGCGAGATATCTCTGCATGGCGTGCCAATCGAGATTGACGGATGGCTTTCCCAGCCCGTTGATCTTTTGCGCGGACGCGCCTCGGCAATGACGTGGCGACTGCAATCCGACGTGCTGTCACTGCTGACTTCCGGTCGTGTCTCGGCCACCCCGCGCCTTCAATATGTCGGCCAACTTGCCGCGAGCGCCGTCTCGCTGCGCACGGTCGCGCAAATCACCGGGCATGCTTTTCCGCGGCACGGCGCATTTGCGAATTTCGGTTTGCGCGGCGATGTGGATTTGGAAGCCGCAAACGCCGCGCTTACAAATCTGCATGTCAGTCTCGACGGCAATGATTACGAAGGGGATCTCGCCGTGGAACTCGGAGGAGCGCTGCGGCTTTCAGGAACGCTGGCCAGCGACTTCGTCGACGTGGCTCCTTTCCTGGCACAGCCCGCCGCTCCGAATGCCCCGCCCACCTTGAGAATGCATCAGGCGCTCGACCTGTCGGACCTCGATTTCGCCGACCTCGACCTGCGCGTCTCGGCCTCGCGTCTCAGGCTCTACGACATGGAACTCGAGAACACGGCTCTGTCGCTGGTGACCAAGCCCGGGCTTGTCGATTTGGCTTTGGCGGAGGCCAATTCCAACCAGGGCACGCTGCAGGGCCGTGTTTCGATCGCCGCAAAGAACAAAACTTTCGAATTCCACGCCATTGGGACCGGCAAGAACATCGACGTCGCGCCGATGGCCTTGGGCGTCAACGGGCAACATCCTTTCTCGGGGACGCTCGATGCGTCGCTCACATTCGACAGTACGGGCACGGATCTCGAACGCCTGATTCAAGGCCTCACCGGTCAGGCAGCGATCCTTGTCACAAACGGCGAAATCAAGGGAACGGATCTCGCCACGACATTTCAGCAGACCGAGACGAAAACGCCGGGAAAGCTGATCGTCCCCGTCGATGGCACGACGCCTTTCGACAAGCTGAGCTTCGCACTCAACCTCGCCGATGGTCAGGCCGCTATCGCCCAGGGCCAATTCGACGCCACGAGCATGCAGCTCAATTTTGCCGGCAACGCCGACATCGCGCGTCGCGCCCTGGACATTGCGGCGCTCGGAACCGTGACGCAGAGCGCCAGCCGGCGAACCGAAACGATGCCGCTTAGCCTGCATCTCAAAGGCAGCGTCGACAATCTTCGTCTGTTCCAAGGCGAGCCCGGTCTGCGGCTGCCTGCGGCGCGCGCCAGCGACCTGCCGGCGACGACTTCGGCGTCTCCGCCAGGGCCGGACTGAACGCCGCCTGGTCAAGACAGTCCGCGCGACAATTTTGCGGCGCGCAACGTGTTGGCCATCAGCATAGCGATGGTCATGGGGCCCACTCCGCCGGGAACGGGCGTGATCGCCCCGGCGCGCTCCAGAGCCGGGCCGAAAGCAACATCGCCGACGAGGCGCGTCTTCGGTCGGCCTTGCGCGTCGAGACCTTGGCCGGGAACGCGGTTGATACCCACATCGACGACCATCGCGCCGTCCTTGATCCATTCGCCACGGATCATTTCGGGGCGTCCAACGGCGGCGACGACAATATCGGCACGCCCGACGATCGCCTTGAGATCGCGGCTGCGCGAATGGGCAATTGTCACGGTCGCGTTGCGCGAGAGCAGCAATTGCGCCATGGGCTTGCCGACAATGTTGGAACGCCCGACGACGACCGCGTCCGCCCCGGAGATTTCCGCCCCGAGCGCCGCCGCGGCTCTTTCGAGAAGCAGCATGGAGCCCGCCGGCGTGCACGGCACAAGAGCGCGTTCGAGATCGCCGATGGAGAGAAGTCCGGCATTGAACGGATGGAAGCCGTCGACATCTTTTAAGGGCGAAACGCGCTCGAGAACGCGCGTCGCATGAATCGCCGACGGCAGCGGCAATTGAATGAGGATTCCATGAATGGCGGGGTCGCTGTTTAGGCGATCGACGCGGGCCAGCAACTCGGTCTCGCTGACTGAGTCCGGCAAATCATATTGCACCGAATGGAAACCGCAGGCTTGCGCCGCCTTGCTCTTCGATCTGACGTAGACTTGGCTCGCCGGATTGTCCCCGACCAGGATGACCGCAAGCCCAGGCTTCAGGCCCTTCGCGGTGAGCGCCTTAGCCTCGGCGGCGACTTCCGCGAGCACGATCTCGGATATTTTCTTGCCGTCGATCAGCAGAGCCTTTTGCCCCGACGGGCGTAGAATGTCTGCCTGCCGGTCGGTTGCCGCCGCCGATGCCATGGATCCAGGTCCTCCAACCAAAATGCCCGTCTATGTGTCAGTTTTCGGCGGCGCTGCCAAGCCGGGGTCAGGAACGGCCTTTTCATAGGCAAAGCGCGCCGCATGCCGTTCTCGGGCGCCAGGTGGAAGGATGCGCATCGACGGCTTGGCAAAAAGATCGCCGGCAAAATCTTCAGGATCGCTGTGGCCCGTCCATTCCTCGATACAGAGGTAGCCATTGCCCGGACGGCACCAAATTCCGAAATGCGGGAAGTTTTCAGTCTCGACGACGATCGCCGCGCCATCCGGCGCTTCGAATCTTACCGCGCGGCTGGCCGCATTGAGAAAGCAGAGCGCATCATTTTCGAAAAGCTCCGGAAGCAGAGGCAGGATCTTGTCGACAAGCGGCACTTTGCGCTTAAGCCGCGAAATAAGTCCGCCCGACCTTATGACCGGAACGAACGGACCTTCGTCCTCTGCGAAGCGCAGCGCATAATCCTCCGGCGCGCCTGCCGCGAAGGGCCAGCGAAAGCCCGGATGAAGCCCGCAGGCATAGGGCATCGGCATCGCGCCGCTGTTTTCGACGCCAAGCACAACCGAAACCGCGGTTTCGCTAAGAAGGTAGTCGACCGTAAAATTGAAGTCGAACGGATAGAGCGCGCGGGTCGCGGCATCGCTCTTGAGGGTAAGGCGCACGCGATCGGCGCCTTTTTCCGCCACTTCGAAGGCGCGATGGCGTGCAAATCCGTGTAGGCCGAGCGGATAGATCGCATCCCCGACGCGCACCCGCTGGTCTTTGGTCCAGCCGACCACCGGGAAAAGAAGTGGCGCCGTCTCATTCCAGACGGCTGGATCGGGGCGCCACAGCAACTGCGTGCCGCCGAGCTCCAATTCCACAATTTCGGCACCTTGACGTGCGATCGAGGCGCGTGCGTCGCCGGCTTCGAGGACGATCATCGTGGTTGGGATCTCGTTCGATTTGACACAAATTTAGCGAGGCTTTGCCTTGGCTTAATCCGCCGATCCGGCTATGAGCAGTTGGGGGACACGAAATCCAGGGTCTCGGTCATTGAAGCGTGCCGCCGCAACCGACAAGGCAACTCCGGCATTTCTCTGACGAGGGCAGCATCGGGCCTTCCATTGGCTCAATGGAGGATGAAATGAAGTCTCCCAGTTTGATCGCCGTGGCGTCGCTGTTCATGGCGATTTCGGCGCCCCTTCCCTCGGCTTCCGCCTCCTCCGGCCCGGTCGGGGAATGGCAAATCGCCGACGGAACGGCCAACGTCGCCATCCGCCCGTGCGGTACCGCTCTCTGTGGCTTCGTGACCTGGTCCAAGAACGCCGCCAATGTCGTCGGCCGTGAAGTGCTCATCGACATGAAGCCGGAAGGGGACTTGTGGTCGGGGACCGTGGTTAATGCGGTCGACGGATCGAGATATGACGCGCGGATGTCGCTTCTCAGCCAGACGGTCCTGAAAATCCAGGGTTGCGTTCTGGGCGGCGTCTTCTGCGGCAATCAGCAATGGTCGCGCTTGAAATGAGCTTTGTCGCCTAGGTCGCAATCAGCTTGCCGATAGCGGCGCGAGCGTCGGCGACGACCACCTCATTGGTGGCAGGCCGGCTCAAAATGTCGGCGAACGAATACATGTCGGCAAGGCGGGCGATCCTTTCCCAGCCGGCAGGTAGATAGCCGCCGGCTTTGCTGTAGCCCCGCGCCAGAGCGGCGGCGAAGTCTTCGTTGCCATCAAGCGGCGGGCGCAGAAGGTTGCCGAAATCGAAGGCCGGCGAGGCGCTGATCGCATATTCCCAGTCGATGATCGCCACGATCTCCCAGGACCCGCCGGCTCGTTCACGAATGAGAATATTCGAGCCGTTGAAATCGCCGTGCACGAGACACGGCTGTCGGAGCCAAGCCGCCAGAATATCGCCTTCGCGCGCCGCGAACTTGAGGAGCGCCGACGTCAGCGCGGGCCCAAGTCTTGCGCCGCCCGGCCCTCCGACAAAGCTTTGCGTGAGATAGGCCAGCAATCCTTTTTTATCGAGATCGATCGCCTCCTCGATTCTGAGATCTGCGGCCAAGAATCCGAATTTGTCGAAGGTGAAACCGTGAACCGTGGCCAGCACGCCGCCGATTGCGCCCGCAAGAGCGGCCAGTCCTTTCGCGGAAAGCGAAGCAAACATCGCCTGCAGTTCGAGGCCATCGATCCAGTCGATGATCGCATAAGGGTGGCCGGTAATCGGATCTCTTGCGCAAAAATGAACGAAATGCGGGACCGCGAGGCGCGCGCCGACCAGGCCGCAGACCGCCATTTCTTTTTGCGCCGAGGCAAGGCCGCGTTGATAGACGCGCAGCAAAAGCGGCGCTGAACGGCCTGAAAGACGCACCTTCAGATTGGTGTTGATCAGGCCGCCCTTGACCGGCTCGACGGAGATTACCTTGTGTCCGGGAAACGCCGGCAGGACGATCCGCGCGACGGCGGCCTCATCCAGCGCCACAGGCGGAGAATATCGTGGCCAGTGTTCCTTCATCAGCGAGAAGCTTCTTCCGGCTGTTCGCCGCGAAGATTCTCATACACGAAGCGCGTGCCGAACACCTCATTCCGCCGGCGTGCCGCCCGGCTGGCGGTCGGCGCCGGCCGCCAAATCGGTGCTGCCCCGCAAAGCCGCCGTGAACGCCCGCCCCGCCTTTTGCAACGCGAGCCGCAGGTCGTCGATCACCGCAAAAAAGGCTGGTACGAAAAGCAGCGACAGCAATGTCGAGACCAGCAGTCCCCCAATGACCGCAATCGCCATGGGCGAACGGAATTCGACGCCCGCGCCAAACCCGAGCGCGCTCGGCAGCATGCCGGCGATCATCGCAACCGTCGTCATGACGATGGGCCGCGCCCGTTTCTTGCCGGCTTCGACGATGGCCGCGGTCCGCTCCATGCCCTGGGCGATCGCCCGCACCGAGAAATCGACAAGCATGATGGCGTTCTTGGTCACGATGCCCATGAGCATCAGGATGCCGATGATGACCGGCAGGCTGAGCGGGCGGCCGGTCACGAGCAGGGCGAGGATGGCGCCGCCTATCGAAAGCGGCAGGGAGAAGAGAATGGTGACCGGCTGCAGGAGGCTCGCGAACAGCAGCACGAGAACCAGATAGACCATGGCAAGCCCGTTGCGCATGGCTTCGCTGAACCCGCTGCTCAATTCGTCCATGGCCTCGGCCGTGGCGGATTTACGCACGCTGATGCCCGGCGGCAGATGCCGCATCAGCGGCAGGGCATCGAGCTCCTTTTCGACGTCGCCAAGCGCCGCGCCATCGACGAGGTCGGCCTCGACGCTGGCGGCGCGAGCCCGGTCGAACCGGCTGATGCTGACCGGCCCGCGCCCGAAATCGATCTTGGCGACGCTGCCGAGCGGCACCGAATTTCCCGAGGCGCTCGGCACGCTGATATCAGCGAAACCGCGCGGATCGCGCGTTTCGAGCTGCAAGCGTATCGGGATCGGCCGGCCGCCCAAATTGAGCTTGGTGGTCTCGACGTCGCCGATCGTCGCGAGACGAATGGAATCGGTCAGCGCCGAAGACGAGACGCCGAGGTTGGCGGCCAGCCTGTCATCGGGCGCAACATGCAGCTCTTTCCGATCGAGATCGGTCGAGGCGACAATATTGGCGATGCGCGGCAGGCGACGCATTTCGCTCGCCAGCTCATCGGCGACCGCGGTGACCTGCGCGGCATCGGCCCCAGTGACGATCCGCGCGACCGGCCGCGTGCCGTAATCATCGACGAACCAGAATTTCATGCCGGAAATTCCGGTCAGTTCTTTGCTGAAAGCTTCCTGAAGCTGTTGCACCGAAAGCTTGCGCGCGCTCTTCGGAACGTAGTTGATGATGAGCTGCGCCTTGCGCACCTCGGGCACGCCAGGAGGCATGCGGCCGCCGTCGATAAAGACGCTCGCAACTTCGGGAAATTTGCGCAGCCGCTCGGCGACCGTAGCGGCGACTTTCCGCGTCGCGTCGAGCTCCGAGCCGGGCGGCAATTCGATCGCCAGATGCGATCGCCCGGAATCCTGGGTTGGCTGGAAGTCGCGCGAGACGAGGTTTGTGGTGATGCTCAAGATCGACAAGGCGAAGAGCACCAGGCCGATGGCGACCGACTTGTAGCGATTCTCGACCGACCAGCGGACAAGACGCCCATAGCGCGCGGCGAGTGCGCTCGTCTTTTCCCTCCGAAGGTCGGGCTTCAAAAAGTAGGCGGCGAGCATGGGCGTGATCAGCCGCGCCGCGATCAAGGAGAAAATGACCTCGGCGGCAATCGTCAGGCCGAAT
>JASHVQ010000083.1 GCA_030044485.1 Methylovirgula sp.
AAAATAGATCCAAGTGTCCTGCGAGACCTCGGTCATAAAGGTGTCGACATGCGGGCGCCCGAGCGGCTTGGCATAGACGCAGGCGAAATGCGCCTCGGGGAGAAGCGCGCGTATGGCGCGCGCCGTGGCGCCGGTATCGACGAGATCGTCGATGATGAGAATTCCGGCACCCTTCTTAGCAAGGATTTCGGGCGCGAGCGGCTTGATGATCTTGGGCGCTCCCTCTTGCACGGTATGGCGATAGCTTACAACCGAGACGCATTCGATACGTCGCAGATCGAGCTCGCGCGCTACGATCGCCGCCGGCACGAGGCCGCCGCGCGCGATGGCGACAATGCCGCTGAACGGCCCGATTTCGGCAAGCCGCCAGGCGAGCGCGCGGGCGTCGCGGTGAAACTGATCCCAGGAGACGTGAAAGGCTTTGGCGGGCTCGCTCATGTGATCGTATATTTGTCCTTTCCTTCGGCGCGCAGCGCCGCGAGCATGGATTCGATAGCGGCCGCGGCGGCCTCGACGTCCGCTGCGTCCTTGCCGCGCACCACGATCTGATTGGCGAATCTGCCGTCTTTGTAGGATGGATAGGAGCCGATCGAAATTCTCGGATGGCGCGCCGCTTCGGCGGACAATTCGCCGGCAAAGGCGCCCTCGGGCATGTCGCCCACCTCGATCGTCTTCGAAATCGTCTTCCGCCCGGTGTTGAGTTTCGGCGCGGCGGCTACGAGCATGGCCTGCATGATGGCCGGAACGCCGGCCATGACGATGACATTGCCGATCCGGAAGCCCGGGGCTTTCGAGATGGCATTTTCGACCAGTTCGGCGCCTTGCGGAATGCGCGCCATGCGGCGGCGCGCGGCATTGAGATCTTCGGACTTGATCCGCTGCAGCATCAGCGCGATGGCGCGCGGATCCTCGAGGAGCGGCACCCCAAAGGCTTTGGCCACCGCCTCCGCGGTCACGTCGTCGTGGGTCGGGCCGAGGCCGCCGGTCGAAAACACATAGGTGTAACGGCCGCGCAGCGCGTTGAGCGCCGCGACAATCTCGGCGATTTCATCGGGCACGACGCGCACCTCGCGCAGCTCGATGCCGAGATCGGCCAAGAACTCGGCGACGATGCCGATGTTCTTGTCCTTGGTGCGGCCCGAGAGGATTTCGTCGCCGATGACGAGCAGCGCGGCGGTAATCGGATCGGGTGGCGGCATGCGGGCGGCTCCGGCATATCCATTAGCAGATCTCGGCAAAGGACTCAGCCGGCATTGCGAGCCGGCGCCGACGAGGTTCCACCCACCAGCCGTTCGTCGATCGCCGCAGTCTTGACGAGCGCGAAGACGAGATCGCCGCGGCGCAGCCCCAGGTCGTCGAGGGCGCGGCGCGTCGCCATGGCCGAAAGCCGGCCTTCGCCCACGAGTTCGATCTCGACGAGCGCGAGGGCGCCCGACGTCTCGACGCGCGCGATCCTGCCTTCGAGCGCGCCCTGGACGCTCAGGCCCTGCGGGCGCGACGCCGCAAGCGTGACATTCGTCGCCTGCACGACGACGCGCACGCGCCCCCCTTGCATGCCGGCGCCTCCGGCAATCCAGATCGAACCAGCCGGATGGATGAGCTGCGTCAGTCCATAAGCCGTATCTCGCCTGCCGACCTGCATCGCAAGAATGCTGGCGCTTGCGAAGCGCGGATCTTCGCCGAACGCCGGCCGCAGGACATCGGCGGGATCGCCCTGCGCGACGACCTGCCCGTCGTCGAGCACGACGGCCCAGGCGGCAAGCCGCGCCACTTCTTCGACGGCATGCGAAACATAGAGGATGGGGATTTTGAACTCGTCGCGGAGCCGCTCGATGAGCGGCAAGATTTCGAGCCGGTTTTGAAGGTCGAGCGCCGCGAACGGCTCGTCGAGGAGCAACAGGCGCGGATCGGAAAGCAGCGCGCGGCCGATGGCGATGCGCTGCCGTTCGCCGCCAGAAAGCGTGGCCGGCGCACGCTCGAGCAGATGCGCAATGCCCAGCGTTTGGACGACGGCGTCAAATCCAACGGAGCGCGCGCCGCGCGGCGCGAACCAACGTCCGAAGAGCAGGTTCTGCCTGACGCCGAAATGCGGAAATAGATGCGAGTCCTGGAAGACGACTCCGATGCGCCGCTTGTGGGATGGAACGAAGATGCGTTTCTGCGTGTCGACCAGCACCCGATCGTCGAGCACGATCCGGCCTCGGTCCGGCTTTGCAAGGCCGGCGACGAGGCCGATGGTCATCGATTTGCCGGCGCCCGAGCGGCCGAAGAGAGCGGTAATTCCTGCGCCGTTCTTGAACGCGACCTTCAGGCAGAAGCCGGGGACGCGGCGCGCCACATCGACATCGATCATGCCGATCCTGCAAGGCGCTTCTCGCCGCGCCGCTGGAAAATCTCCGAGGCGACGATCGCCACAAGCGCGATGGCGATCGAGACGAGCGTCAACCGCAAAGCCGCGGGATCGCCGCCCGGAACCTGGATGAATGTGTAGATTGCCGAAGCGATCGTCTGCGTCTCGCCGGGAATGTTGGAGACGAAGGTGATGGTCGCGCCGAATTCGCCGAGCGCCCGGGCGAAGGCGAGCGTCGCGCCGGCAATGACGCCCGGCATGGCGAGCGGCAGACTCACCAGGAAAAAGGCGAGGAGCGGATTTGCGCCCAAGGTTCCGGCAGCCTGTTCGAGACGCGGGTCGACGGCCTCAAAAGAAAGACGCATCGCCCGAACCATCAGCGGGAATCCCATGACCGCGCAGGCCAGCGCCGCGCCGGTCCAGCGGAACGACAGAACAATGCCGAGAGCGGCGAGAAGCGACCCAAAAATGCCGCGCCGCCCGAAGGCCAGAAGCAGCATATAGCCGGTGACGACGGGCGGCAGGACGAGCGGCAGATAGACGATGGCGGCAACCAGCGTCTTGCCCGGGAAATGCCAACGGGCCAGCGCATAGGCAACGAAAATGCCGAAAGGCAGGCTGACCAGCGTCGCGACAATCGCGATGCGCAGCGAAAGCAAGACGGCCGTCCATTCGGCAGGAGAAAGAAAGTCAGCCAATGCTGTATCCATCCGAATATCGCATGGGTTCTCTCCTCTGCGTGTCTGCCTGTCAAGGAAAGAGGCAAGCGCCGGTGGCGATTAACCTTCGCCTACCGGATCCCCACTCTTTCGATCTCCCATTCGAGCCTGATCCCGCTCGTCTCCAAGACGCGGCGGCGAACCTCTTCGCCCAGCGCTTCGATGTCGGCGGCGCTCGCCTGCCCGCGGTTGATGAGGAAATTGCAATGCAGCTCGGAAACCTGCGCATCGCCGATTGCGAGGCCACGGCACCCCGCCGCCTCGATCAGCCGCCAGGCCTTATGGCCTTCGGGATTCTTGAAGGTCGAGCCGCCGGTGCGGGTGTTTATGGGCTGACTGGCTTGGCGCGCTTCGCTGATCGCCACCATATCCGCCTTGATCGCGGCGGAATCGCCGCGCCGGGCCGCAAACAGCGCCGCGGTGAAGATCACCTCGGGCGCAATGCCGCAATGGCGGTAGGTGAAGCCCATGTCGCTCACGGCGTAGCTGCGCAGCCTTCCGGCGCGATCGACGCCGCGGCAGGAAACGAGTACGTCCTTCGTCTCCGAGCCGTAGGCACCGGCATTCATGC
>JASHVQ010000084.1 GCA_030044485.1 Methylovirgula sp.
TGGCGGATCATGCCGCGCGTGTCTTTGCCCGCCGCGCCCGCCTCGGCGCGGAAACAGGGGGTCGCGGCGACAAAACGTAAGGGGAGTTGCCTTTCTTCGAGGATCGATTCGCGGACGAGATTGGCGAGCGGGACTTCGGCGGTGGGGATGAGCCAACGGCGTTTCTCACGCATAAGCTCACCTATTCTGAATCCGAATTCTGAAATTTCGCCTCTATCAAACTCATCGACTGCTTGGTTGAACGCCTCACGGTATTCCAAATCGTTGGTCACCAGAAACTGATCTTCCTGAAACTTCGGCAATTGCGCTGTCCCAAACATCGCATCGTCGCGTACGAGAAGCGGCGGGCTCACCTCGCTATAGCCGTGCTCGCCCGTATGCAGATCGAGCATGAATTGCGCGAGCGCGCGCTCGAGCCTCGCGAGCGCGCCCTTCAGCACAACAAAGCGCGCGCCGGAAATTTTCGCCGCGGTCTCGAAATCCATGAGGCCCAATGCCTCGCCGATGTCGAAATGTTCTTTGGGCTTGAACGCGAAATCTCGCCTTTTTGGTCTCACTTCGCCTTTTCGCGGCGGTAGCTCGACATTGTCGTTCTCGTCCTTGCCGTCCGGCACGTCGGGCAAGGGCATGTTGGGGATTTCGGCGAGCGTCTTATCGAGCGCCGCAATCGCGGCGTGCTCTTCAGCTTCAAGAGATGGGAGCGAAGCTTTCAGCGTGGCGACCTCCAACTTCAACGCCTCGGCGCGCGCTAAATCTTTCTTCGCCATGGCCGCGCCGATCTCTTTCGAGGCGGCATTGCGGCGCTCTTGGGCGGCCTGCGACGCTACGATCGCCGCGCGGCGCCTCTCGTCGAGCGCGAGAAGCTCGCCCGAGCGCGGCTCGAGCCCGCGCCGCTGCAAGCCCTCGTCAAAGGCTTCCCTGTTCTCGCGGATCCATTTGATGTCATACATGCGAGCTTCCGGCCGCGGCGCGCGCCGCTTCTTCGGCGCGCTGCTTTTCGACGAAGGCCACCGACATGATCGACAGTTCGTAGAGAAGCAGGCCGGGAACGGCAAGCGCCAGCATCGAAAATATGTCGGGCGGCGTCAGGATGCCGGCGACGATGAAGACGAGAACGATGGCATAGCGCCTCTGCTTCTTCAGAAAGGCCGAGTCCACGAGGCCGACGCGCCCCAGCAAGGTGAGCACCACCGGCAGCTGGAAGACAATCCCGAAGGCGAAGATGAGCGTCATGATCAACGACAAATATTCGCTGACGCGCGGCAGGAGCTCGATCTCGGCTCGCCCCGGCGCCTGCGCCTGCTGCATGGCGAGAAAAAAAGCCAGCAGATTGGGCATGACGACGAAATAGACGAGCAGCGCGCCGAGCGCGAAGAAAACCGGCGTTGCAAAAAGATAGGGCGCGAAGGCCTGGCGCTCGCGCCGGTAGAGGCCCGGCGCGACGAAGGCGTAAAGCTGCGCGAAGACGATGGGAGAGGAGAGAAAAGCCGCCGCGAAGACGGCGACGCGAATCTGCGTGAAGAAATATTCCTGCGGCGCCGTATAGATGAGCCTGGCGTTCGGCCCGGCGGCGTGTTCGTAAGGAAGGAGCAGGAGGTTGTAGATGCTTTTGGCGAAAAAGAAGCAGATCACGAACAGCACGACGAAAGCCAGAAGCGCCTTGATAAGCCTGGCTCTGAGCTCGATCAGATGATCCATCAACGGGGCGCGCGTCGCCTCGATATCGGCGTCCGTCATCTTATTGCCTGCATCAGGCCTGCGGAACCTCGGGCGCGGGACGCGGCGCAATCGACTCGCCCGGGCCCGGCGCCGGTGCGTTCTTTACCATCTCCCGCGTGACTTCGCCCGCTCCGACCGGGGCCTGCAGCGCCGAGGTGATTTCGGCCTTGGCCAAGGCCAAGGGATCGACGCCGAGATCCAGCTTGGCACTTTCGGCAAGGCTGCTCAGGCCGGCTTTCGCCTCCTCGGCGTCGGCCTCGCGCATCGCCTCCATGAATTGCGCCTGGAACTCGGCCCCGAGGCGGCGCAGTTTGGCAAGCGCCTGGCCGACCTGGCGCATGAGGCGTGGCAATTCCTTCGGGCCGATCACGATCAGCGCCACGATGCCGATGATGAGAAGCTTACCGGCGTCGAATTCGAACATCGGTCAGGTTCGGCGGGCGCGGCGCCTCAGCCGGCCTTCTGCGTGTCGGAAACTTTGCTGGCTTCGGCGGCCGGACGATGGTCGATGGCCTGCGGCGTCTCGCCGGGTGCGGCGGGTTTGTCCTCTTCGGCAAGTCCTTTCTTGAAGGCTTTGATTCCTTTGGCAAAATCGCCCATGATATCCGAGATCCTGCCCTTGTTGCCGAAGACGATCAGCAGAACGGCGCCGATGATCAGCCAATGCCAAATCGATAAGCTCCCCATGACGGGTCTCCACGTTCGAGATTGCCCAAAACCTAAGCTTCCTCAAAGACGAACACAAGGATTGCGCGCAAATTCCAGGGTTTCCAAATCGGCGCGGGGCGTTCCGGCCCGCGCCGTCTAAGCCGCGGCGAGCCGCCAAAGGCGATCGGCGGCGGTCATTTCGGCATGGCACCGCGCCCGGCGTTGCATCGCCTCCTCGTCCGCCCCCCAAAGCTTTATTTCGTAATCTTCGTCGACATGCGCGGCGCGCCAGGCCTCTTCGAGGTTGATGGCGCCTTCGGCCAGCGCAAGCGCGATCAGGACCGAGCCGGTCAGCGCGGTCATGAGGGAAAGGCTGGCGAGCGCCAGAGGCGCACCGCGGCCGCGCCGGCCGATTTCCTCAAGCTTGGCGCGAACGGCCGCGATCGCTTCCGGCGGCTGCTCGACGAAGCCGATGCCTTCCGTGCACAGGAAACGCGCGCCGAGCCGGTTTGCGGCAAAGGCCAGGATCGGGTCCCAGGCTTCGGCTTCGGCTTTGACGAGGGTCGAAGGACCGCCCGCCCGATAGCAGACGAGATCCGTCTCGGCATATTTGAGCATTTCGGCCACGACGGCCTCTGTCGCGAAAGCCACGCCGTCGATTGCCGTATGGGCGATGCGGGTGAGCGGCATGGACGCAAAATCAATCTCGTCTTGCGCCGCCCACTCCAGGGCCACGGCCTCGGCGGCGGCCAGCGTCGGCAGGACAAAGGGCGCCTTGGCGGGAGTTCTCGCCAAGCGGTCGTCGAGAAAGAGCGCGAAACCGCCCTTGTGCTCGCCCGCACTGGCGCTCGAATAGAAGCGCTTGCGCCGCCCCGTCGGGCCGTGCGCCTCCGGAGCGGCCGGCCCGGCTTTTGCGGTATCGTTCGACATGGGCGCTAAAATAGCGCGGATACGACCCGGCGGAAACGTCGCAGCCGGGCTTCCGCCAGACGCAGATTCCCGGAGCGCGCGGCTGCGCCAAAGGCTATAGGATCGTCGAGGCCGGGCGGCGGGTCGCCCCGGGGAGCCAAAGATGAACAAGGAAGCGGACAGGACGGAATTCGGCGCCGAGGCTGACCGGCTGCTGAAGGACGACATACGCCTGCTCGGCCGCATGCTTGGCGACATGGTGCGCGAACAGGAGGGGCAGGAGATCTTCGACCTCGTCGAATTGATCCGCCAGACCTCGGTTCGCTTCCATCGCGACGGCGACGAAACCGCTCGCCACAGGCTCGAAGCCATTCTCGAATCGCTGACGCCGACGCAATCGGTGCAGATCGTGCGCGCCTACAGCTATTTCTCGCATCTGAGCAATATCGCCGAGGACCAGCACCAGATCCGCAAGCTGCGCGCCGATGCGATCGCCGGCCTGCCCGAGTCGCGGGGCACGCTCTTCCACGCCTTGGAGCACGCCCGCAAAGCCGGCATCAGCCCTGAGCAGCTTTGCGAATTCTTCGACCATGCTTTCATGGTCCCCGTCCTGACCGCGCATCCGACGGAGGTGCGACGCAGGAGCACCATGATGCGCGAAATGGCGATCGCGCATCTTCTCGAGCGCCGCGACCGCCAGCAGTGGACGCCGCTCGAACAGGCCGAGATCGAGGACAAGATACGCCGCGCCGTCCTCATTCTCTGGCAGACGAGCCTGCTGCGGCGCACGAAGCTCACGGTGCGCGACGAGGTTTTGAACGGCCTCTCCTACTATGATTACACATTCCTGGAAGAAGTGCCGCGGCTTTATCAAGACGTCGAGCGGCAGCTGCGCGCCTATGCGCCCGCAACCGCCGAAGCGCACGTCGCCTCCTTCTTGAGGCTGGGGAGCTGGATCGGCGGCGATCGCGACGGCAATCCCTATGTCGACGCCGAAATCCTGCGCGAAACGGCGCGCATGCAGGGCACCCGCATCCTGTCGCATTATCTCGACGAATTGACCAAGCTCAGCGCCGAATTCTCGATGACCGCCGAGATCGTCGACGTCTCCGACGAGCTGCGCGAACTCGCCGCGAGTTCGCCAGATGCCTCTCCGCATCGCATGGCCGAACCCTACCGGCGCGCGATTGCCGCGGTGCGCGGCCGGATCGCCGCGACATTGCGGGCGCTGGACGATCAATATCCGACGAAGTCGCGGCACATGCCGATGCACCCGTATCGCAACACCGCCGAGTTCAAGCGCGATCTCTACATTATCGATCAGTCGCTGAAGACGCACGGCTCATATCTTCTGACGCGCGGCAGATTGCGCGCCCTGCGGCGCGCCGCCGATTGCTTCGGCTTCCATCTCGCTTCCATCGACCTGCGGCAGAATTCCGACGTCCACGAGCGCACCATCGCCGAACTCTTCGAGGCGGCCGAGCCCGGCACCAAATATGTCGAGCGCAGCGAGGAGGAGCGTGTCGCCCTGCTTGTCAAGGAGCTCTCCTCGGTTCGCACGCTTGCCTCGCCGTTCTTCTCCTATTCGGACGAGACCCGCAAGGAACTCAACGTGTTCCGCGCCGCCGTCGAGACCCGCGCCACTTTCGGCAACGAGGTTATCCGCACCAGCATCATCTCGCAGTCGCAGTCGGTCTCGGACCTGCTCGAACTTGCCGTGCTCCTCAAAGAAGTCGGGCTGATCACCGCCGACGGAAAGAGCGAGATCGACATCGTGCCGCTCTTTGAGACCATCGGCGACCTGCGCCGCTGCGCGGACGTGATGGAGAAGGCCTTTGCCCTGCCCGCCTATCGCCGCCTTGTAGAAAGCCGCGGCAATGTGCAGGAAATCATGCTCGGCTACTCGGACAGCAACAAGGACGGCGGCTTCATCACCTCCGGCTGGGAGCTTTATAAGGCCGAGATCGGACTCATCGAAACGTTCCGCAGACATGGGGTCAAAATGCGCCTCTTCCACGGGCGCGGCGGCTCGGTGGGCCGCGGCGGCGGCCCAGCCTACGAGGCGATCCTCGCGCAACCGAGCGGCGCCGTCGGCGGACAGATCCGTGTCACCGAACAGGGCGAGATCATTTCCAGCAAATATTCGAATCCCGAAGTCGGGCGGCGCAACCTCGAGACGTTCGTGGCCGCGACGCTTGAAGCCTCGCTGCTCATGCCCGAGCAACACGCGCCGCGTCCCGAATATCTCTCCGCCATGGAGGAGCTTTCCGGTCATGCCTTCAAAGCCTATCGGGCGCTCGTCTACGAAACGCCCGAGTTCGAGAGTTATTTCTGGGCTTCGACCGTCATCACCGAGATCGCGACGCTCAACATCGGCAGCCGGCCGGCCTCGCGCACCAAGACGCGCAAGATCCAGCATCTGCGCGCCATCCCCTGGGTCTTCTCCTGGGCGCAATGCCGGTTGATGTTGCCCGGCTGGTTCGGCTTCGGCTCGGCATTCAAGGCTTGGGTCGCCGAACATCCCGGCACGGGGCTCGCCTTCCTTCAGGACATGTACCGCGAATGGGGTTTCTTCCGCATGTTGCTCTCCAACATGGAAATGGTGCTCGCCAAGAGCAATATCGGCATTGCCTCGCGCTATGCCGAACTCGTGCCCGACAAGGCGGTACGCGACAAGATTTTCGAGGCCATCAGGTCGGAATGGACGGATTCGGTCGCCGCTCTTCTCGCGGTGACCAAACAGACCGAATTGTTGCAGGACAATCCGAGCCTCGACAAATCCTTGCGCATGCGCGTGCCCTATCTCGATCCGCTCAACCACGTGCAGGTCGAGCTGTTGAAGCTGCATCGCGCCGCCGACAGCGAGGACGAGTCGATCCTGCGCGCCGTGCAAATCACGATCAACGGCATTTCGGCGGGGCTGCGCAACAGCGGCTGAGGCTTACTCGGGCGCGCCTTCGATCGGGTCGTCGCGCTTTGCGTCGAAGCCGAAAAGCTCGAAACTCTTGCGCATGTGCGGCGGCAGCGGCGCAGTGACGTCGAGCACGCCGCCGCGCGGATGCGGAAGGATGAGGCGTCGCGCCAGCAAGTGCAGTTTGCGCTCGATGCTTTCGGGAATGCGCGGCGCGGAATTGGCGTCGCGCGGCTCCCGGGCGCCGCCTCCATATTTGGGGTCGCCGACGATCGGATGCCCGATCGCCTCGGCATGGGCGCGCAGCTGGTGCGTGCGTCCGGTGATCGGCTTCATCGACAGCCAGGCGAGCCTACCCGGAACTTTATCGACCACGGCGTAATAAGTGACGGAATGCTGCGCGTTCTCGTCGCCATGCTCGGCGACACGCATTTTCTCCAACGCCCCGCGCCGCGCCGTCGGCTTGGCGCCGCGCCCCCGTTCCTGCATGCCCTCGCCTTTGGCGAGGAACAGCGAAATGCGTCCTCGCGCCGGCTTCGGCACGCCTTCGACGAGCGCCCAATAGATTTTCTGGGCCTTGCGCGAGCGAAAGATTTCGCCGAGTTCCGCAGCCATGCGGCGCGATTTGGCGACCAGCAACACGCCGGCCGTGTCCCGGTCGAGGCGATGCACGAGATGCGGCCTTTCGCCGCGCGCATTGGCAAGCGCGGCAAGCATGGCGTCGATATGGCGCGTCGTGCCGGAACCGCCCTGCACCGCAAGCCCGAAGGGTTTGTTGAGCACCATGAGGTCGTCGTCCTCGTAGAGGATCATGGCGCGGATCGCGCGCCGATCCTCTTCCGAGGCAACCGGCTTCGGCGCAGCCGGCGCGATCTTCAGCGGCGGCACGCGGATCTTCTGGCCGACCTCGAGCCGAGTCGCGGTCGTTGCGCGCGCGCCGTCGACGCGCACCTGACCGGTACGCACGATCTTGTTGAGATGCGCCAGCGGAAGCGTCGGCAGGCGGCGCTTGAACCAGCGGTCGAGCCGCATGCCGGCTTCGTCGTCGCCGACGATGAAGTTCTCAACGGGCACGACGAACCGTCATTGCGGGCGAAGCGAAATGATAGAGTTTCGCTTCCGGACCGCCGCTTCGCCGCCCCCGCAATGAGGTGTCCTCACGATCCTCGCCGCTCCTTCCTCAGCTTTTCCCAATAGTCGAGCCGTTTCTTGATTTCGCGCTCGAAGCCGCGATCGACCGGCTCGTAGAGCTTGTGGCGGCCGAGTTTCTCCGGCCAATAATCCTGGCCGGAAAAAGCCTCGGGCGCATTATGGTCATAGTCGTAGCCCGCGCCATAGCCTTCCTGCCGCATGAGCCTGGTCGGCGCATTGAGGATAATCTTCGGCGGCATCAGCGAGCCATGTTCCTTGGCGAGCCGCTGCGCCTCGCCGAAAGCAACATAGGCGGCATTCGACTTGGGCGCGGCAGCGACGTAAATCACCGCATGGGCGAGCGCCAATTCCCCTTCGGGCGAGCCAAGAAAATCATAAGCGTCCTTGGCCGCATTGGCGACGACGAGCGCCTGCGGATCGGCAAGCCCCACGTCCTCGATCGCCATGCGCACGATGCGCCGCGCGAGGAAGAGAGGTGCCTCGCCGGCGTTCAGCATGCGCGCCAGATAATAAAGCGCCGCGTCCGGGTCGGAACCGCGCACGCTTTTATGCAGCGCGCTGATGAGATTGTAGTGGCCCTCCTGGGCCTTGTCGTAGATGGGCGCGCGGCGCTGCACGATCTCGGCCAGCGCCGTAGTGTCGAAGGCCGCGCCCGGTTTCGACGCACGCCAGACTTCTTCGGCGAGCGTCAACACGGCGCGTCCGTCGCCGTCCGCCATGGCCAGCAGCGCGGCGCGGGCTTCGGCGGTCAACGGCAGAGATTTCCCCTCGAGCGCCTCGGCGCGCGCCAGCAGCTTTTCGAGCGCCGCCGCATCGAGCGGCTGAAAGACCAGGACACGGGCCCGCGACAGCAGCGCGGCATTGAGCTCGAAGCTCGGATTCTCGGTCGTGGCGCCGATCAGTGTGATCGTTCCGTCTTCCATCACCGGCAGGAAGGAATCCTGCTGCGTGCGATTGAAGCGATGGATCTCGTCGACGAAGAGCAGCGTGCCCTGGCCGATGGCGCGGCGTTTGCGCGCCTCGTCGAAGACCTTTTTGAGCTCGGCGATCCCCGAAAAAATCGCCGAGATCTGGACGAAGGCGAGATTCGTCTCGCGCGCCAACAGCCGCGCCACCGTGGTCTTGCCCGTGCCGGGCGGTCCCCAGAAGATGAGGCTGCCCATCGCGCCGGAGCGCACGAGCCGCGTCAAAGCGCCCTCCGGACCGAGCAGATGGTCCTGGCCGGTCACGTCCTCGAGGCACTGCGGGCGCAGCCGGTCGGCGAGCGGGTGCGGCGCTTGGTCTTCAAGGCGGGCGGCTGCGAAAAGGTCGGGCATTGCTTCAATCTGGGCTTGCAAGCCTTGGAAATGAAGGGGAAAGCGGCCAAACGCGGTGAATAACCCGGCGCCGCCCGCTTGCGGCGAAATGCGGTGGATTTATCAATAGTTTAATGTTTCGATGCGAGGTGAATCGCCAGCCCTCGCCACGCGGAGTTTGAAGCATGCACGTCATCGCCCTGGTCAACCAGAAGGGCGGATCCGGCAAAAGCACGCTCGCCGCCTGCTTGGCGGTCGCGGCGCGCGCGGCAGGCGAACGAGTCTTCGCCATCGACATGGACCCGCAAAAGTCCCTGACCAAATGGGGCCACCGGCGCCGCGACAAGGATCTGCCGGTCGAATCGGTCTCCGCCGCCAAGCTCGAGACGGCGCTGGCCGCGCTCGCCTCGGCACAGGTGAGCTTCGTCGTCATCGACACCCCGGCAACCGACTCGCCCGCGGCCGACGCGGCGATGCGCTGCGCCGACCTTTGCTTGATCCCGGCGCGTCCCACCATCTTCGACATCTGGTCGAGCGAGGCGACGCGCGGCAAGCTCAAGACTCTCGGCAAGGAATATGTCTTCGTGCTCAATCAATGCCCCGCCATGCAAGAGAGCCAGCGGGTCAGCGACGGGGCGGCGGCGCTGGAGGCCATGGGCGGATTGTTGCGCCCCTTCATCGGCGCACGCGTCGACTATCAGGAAGCGGCGCGCGAAGGCATGGGCGTCACCGAAATCGAGGGCAAGGCCGGCGAGGAAATGCACCAGCTTTGGGCCTCGCTGAAGCGCCGGCTGGGCCGCGCCAAAGATTCGCGCGCCCCAAGAGCCGCCTGAGTTCAGCCGCCCACGACCGTGGTGATGATCTGATTGCCGCGGCTGATGCTGATCTTCCAAAAGTCGCGCTGCGCGGTCGTCACGCGCTCGAGGTCGCGCGTCGTCAGGATCTTGGTGTCGTTGACGGCGATGACCACATCGCCTTTTTGCAGACTGATCGCGGCGGCGCGCGAATCGTCGTCGATGTCGCTGATGACGACGCCCTGTTTGGTCGAATCGAGCGAATATTCTTCCGCCACGGCGGGAGAAATATTGATGACGGTTGCTCCGGCAAAGGGCGAATCGCCGCTGATCTTTATCGGATCGCGCGGCAGCTCGGGCGCCGCGACAAGCCGCACGTTCAAGGCCAGCGGCTTGCCGTTGCGGACCACGGCGAGCGCCGCGGTCGAGCCCAGCGGCTTGGTCGCAAACCGGTAGCTGAAAGCCTCGACGTCGACCACCGGCTGATCGTCGACCGCGACGATGCGATCTCCGGGCTTGAGCCCGGCGTCCTCGGCGGGGCTCTTGGCGGTGATGTCGGTGACCAGCACGCCGGCCGGGCGATCGAGGCCCAGCGAATCGGCGATCTCCTTGGTCACGCTCTGCAGCCCGGCGCCGAGCCAGGGACGTTTGACCTCGGAGCCGCCGCTCTTGGCGGTCGCAACCACGATCTTCACCATATTGGCGGGAATGGCCAAGCCGATGCCCACCGAACTGCCGGTCTGCGAGACGATGGCCGAATTTATGCCGACGAGCCTGCCGTTCATGTCGACCAGCGCGCCGCCCGAATTGCCCGGATTGATGGCGGCGTCGGTCTGAATGAAGAATCCGTAGTTCGAGATCCCCTCCTCGGTTCGCGCCAGCGCCGAGACGATGCCCTGGGTTACCGTCTCACCGACGCCAAAAGGATCGCCGATCGCCAAGACGATGTCGCCGACTTGGAGCGCATCCGAGTCGTCGAACTCCATATAGGGGAAGGGCCCGCTGCCCCTGAGGCGCAAAACCGCGAGATCGGTACGCTGATCGCGCAGCACGATGCTTGCCTCGAACTCGCGCCGGTCGGAAAGGGCCACCTTCACGTCGGTCATGCCTTCGATGACGTGGTAATTGGTGACGACTAGCCCGTCGGGATCGACGAGCACGCCGGAGCCCAGCGATTGCGCGGTCGGACCGCCGGGACGCAGTTCCGGGCTGTCCCCGAAGAAATGTCGGAAGAGCGGATCATCGAAGAGCGGATTGCGCGGCGCAGCGTCGGTGCGCGAGGCATAGACGTTGACGACCGCCGGCGCCGCCTGCTTGACCACCGGCGCGAAGGAAAGCATGACCTCGGCGCGCGACTGCGGCGCGGCCCGCTCCGCGGTTCGCCCGCCGCCCCATAAGAACGGCAGAACGGCCAATGCCGCGGCCGCCGGAAGAACCGTGCGCAGAATGGCTGAGGAGCCGATCACACGAGCCTCATTGATGCTCGCGGCGCCACATAGCGCCGATGGCGGTTAATGTCGATCCGCTGCCGATGTGGCGAAATTGCGGAAAGCTCACGCCTCATCGTCCGATCCGTCCCAAATGCGTGTCGCCGAAGGCGCTCGGATATTTAAGCCCATAGGCCAGCGCCCGGTCGGCCCCTACATGCGCCAGCCAGATCAAGCCGACCAATTCGGCAAAAGCCGAGCCGAGCCAAGCGCCGATGGCAACCAGCGCCAGCGCGCCGAGCGTCGAATGCACCAAATTATAGGCAAGCGCACCGGCGCGCGGCGAGCGCAGATAGGCGAGAAAAGTCAGATCCGGCGCAAGGATCAAAGCCACGAAAAGAACCCACGAGCCGCCGAGCCGCGCATAGAGGAATATCGCACCAGCCGCCAGCGCCAAGCCTTCGAGGCGCAAAATCAGTTTGGGCGCACCGTCGACGGCGCCGGGCAAATCGCCGCTCACTCGGTCTCGGCCGCGAGGATGGCCGGACCGGAATCCTGCCCCTTGGCGGTTTCGTCGCGGTCGATGAATTCGATCACTGCCATGGCCGCATTGTCGCCCTGCCGAAATCCGGCTTTGAGCACGCGCGTATAACCGCCATTGCGGGTCTTGTAACGCGGTCCCAAAACGTCGAAGAGCTTTTTGACGAGAGCGGCGTCCTTGATGCGGGCAATCGCCTGGCGGCGGGCGTGAAGGTCGCCGCGCTTGCCGAGCGTCACCAGCTTTTCGACGACCGGGCGCAGGTCCTTGGCCTTCGGCAAAGTCGTGACGATCTGCTCGTGCTTGATCAGCGCCTGCGAGAGATTGGCGAACATCGCCTTGCGATGCTCATGCGTGCGGTTGAAACGGCGCTTGGCGCGGCCGTGATACATGGCGCTCTCCTTCGCGGCCGCCGTGCCAAGGAACGGCCGTCTGTTGCGCATCCGCCCCCTTGCGGGGGCGCAGGCTCAATAATGTTCTTCGAAGCGCTTGGCGAGCTCGTCGATGTTCTCGGGCGGCCAGCCGGTGACTTCCATGCCCAGGTGCAGGCCCATCTGCGCCAGCACTTCCTTGATCTCGTTCAGCGACTTGCGGCCGAAATTCGGGGTCCGCAACATTTCGGCTTCGGTCTTCTGGATCAAGTCGCCGATATAGATGATGTTGTCGTTCTTCAGGCAATTCGCCGAGCGGACGGAGAGTTCGAGCTCGTCCACCTTCTTGAGCAGCGCCGGGTTGAAGGCAAGCTCGGGAATCGAGGGCGCCACTTCCTCGCGGCGCGGCTCTTCGAAGTTGACGAAGACGTTGAGCTGATCCTGGAGGATGCGCGCCGCATAGGCGACGGCATCGTCCGGCGTGATCGCCCCATTGGTCTCGATCTGCATGGTGAGCTTATCGTAGTCGAGGATCTGGCCCTCGCGCGTATTCTCGACCCGGTAGCTCACCTTGCGCACCGGCGAATAGAGACTGTCGACCGGGATCAAGCCAATCGGCGCATCTTCGCTGCGGTTGCGGTCCGCCGTCACATAGCCCTTGCCGGTATTGACCGTGAACTCCATGCGGATTTCGGCGCCCTCGTCGAGCGTGCAGATCACGAGGCTGGGGTTCAGGATCTGCACATCGCCGACGGTTTGAATATCGGAAGCGGTGACTTTGCCGGGCCCCTGTTTCTTCAGCACCATGCGCTTCGGACCGTCGCTCTGCATTTTGATGGCGATGTCCTTGATGTTGAGCACGATGTCGGTCACGTCCTCGCGCACGCCGGGAATCGAGGAGAATTCGTGCAGTACGCCGTCGATGTGCACGGAGGTGATTGCCGCGCCCTGCAGCGACGACAATAGAACGCGGCGCAGGGAATTGCCGAGCGTGACGCCGAAGCCGCGCTCGAGCGGCTCGGCGACGATGGTCGCAAGCCGCTTCTGATCGTCGCCCGGAACAACCTCGAGTTTGTTCGGCTTGATGAGTTCCTGCCAGTTCTTCTGAATCACGGACATGTCCTTCGTTCGAAACCGGGGCTCGGCGATCGGGAGCTCCCGCAAAGATAGTTCTAGACGCGCCGGCGTTTGCGCGGCCGGCAGCCGTTGTGCGGAATGGGCGTCACGTCACGGATCGAGGTGACGGTAAAACCTGCCGCCTGCAAGGCGCGAAGCGCGGACTCGCGGCCCGATCCCGGACCGGAAACTTCGACCTCAAGGGTGCGCATGCCGTGCTCGGCGGCTTTGCGCGCCGCGTCCTCCGCCGCCATCTGCGCGGCGTAGGGCGTCGACTTGCGCGATCCCTTGAACCCCATCGTTCCCGCCGACGACCAGGAAATCGTATTGCCCTGTGCGTCGCTGATGGTGATCATCGTGTTGTTGAACGTGGAATTCACATGCGCCACGCCGGAGACGATGTTTTTGCGCTCGCGGCGGCGCACGCGGGTAGCATCTTTCACCATGATCCGTCCTTCCAACGCGCCCGTAATGCCAGGCGCTCGGGCTTCTTACGTGGGCTTCTTCTTGCCGGCGATCGGCTTGGCTTTGCCTTTGCGGGTGCGCGCATTGGTATGCGTGCGCTGGCCGCGCACCGGCAGCTGGCGGCGATGCCGCAAGCCCCGGTAGCAGCCGAGATCCATCAGCCGCTTGATGTTCATTGCCACTTCGCGGCGCAGGTCGCCTTCGACTTGATAGTCGCGATCGATCGTCTCGCGAATTTGCAGCACTTCGGCATCGGTCAGTTCGAATACGCGCCGTTGCGGCGGAATATGCACCTTCTCGACGATCTCTTGCGCCTTCTTCGGACCGATCCCGTGAATATATTGAAGGGCGACGACGACGCGTTTGTTCGTCGGAATGTTGACGCCGGCGATACGGGCCACGCATTTTCTCCATTCTCGCCGCTGATCCGGATGCGAAGGCGCCCCGGAGCGGGCGCCCGGACAACGAAAATCCGGCCCTCCCATGGTCATCCATGAAGGCCGGATCCGATCCATTCGGCTTGAGGCGCTTTAGGTAGTGATCCGCCGCCCGTCCGTCAACAGCCAATTCGACCCGGTGCCGAGATCCCCGGCCGCGGGTTCTTCATCTAAGTCATTGCAAATGCTGATGTTACAAGATCGATGGCGGCCGCGACGGCTTCCACCGGGGCCATGCCATCCACGCTCTTCAGGCGCCCTTCGCCGGCGTAATAGGCCGAAACGGGGGCCGTTTGGGCGCGGTAGGCGTCGAGACGCGTCTTGAACGCGTCGGGATTGTCGTCGGCGCGAACCGCACAGCCCCTGGCGATCATGTCCTCGGCGCGGGCCTGGATGCGTCCGAGAAGCGCCGCTTCGTCGACTTTGAGTTCGATCACCCCGTCGAGCCTCATGTTCTTGGCTTTCAGAAGCGCGTCGAGCGCCTTGGCCTGATTCACCGTGCGCGGAAATCCGTCGAGAATAAAGCCCTGCACCGCGTCCGGCTGCTCAATACGGTCGGCGATGATCTTGAGCACCACGTCGTCGGGAACGAGGCTGCCCGCATCCATCAGCGCCTTGGCCTCGCGCCCGACCGGCGTTCCCGCGGCGACGGCGGCGCGCAACATGTCGCCGGTCGAAAGCTGCGGAATTCCATATTTCTGCATCAGCCGGGCGGATTGCGTGCCTTTCCCCGCGCCGGGCGGTCCGAGCACGATGAGTCTCATTTTTTCCTGCCCCGCAATTTGGCTTTTTTCACCAGGCCTTCGTATTGGTGGGCCTGCAGGTGGCCATGGATCTGCGCCACGGTATCCATGGTAACGCTGACCACGATCAGAAGCGAGGTCCCGCCGAAGTAAAAAGGCAGGGCCGCGTAGGAAATGAGAATCTGCGGCAGAAGACAGATCAGCGCGAGATAGGCCGCGCCGAGCACCGTAATTCGCATCAGCACCTTGTCGATATATTGTGCGGTGCGTTCGCCGGGCCTGATGCCGGGGATGAAGCCGCTGTGCTTCTTCAAATTATCGGCGGTGTCGGAAGGGTTGAAGACGATCGCCGTGTAGAAAAACGCGAAGAAGACGATCAGCGCGACGTAAAGGATGAGATAGAGCGGCCGGCCTTGGCCGAGATAGAGCGAAATCGCCGCCAAAATGCCGGTGCCGCCGCGCTGCTCGGAGAAATTGGCGATCGTCGTCGGCAGCAGCAAAAGCGAGGAAGCGAAGATCGGCGGAATGACGCCAGACGTATTGAGCTTCAGCGGCAGGAACGAGGTCTGCCCTTCATAGACGCGATTGCCCTGCTGGCGCTTCGGATAAGTGATGACGAGACGCCGCTGCGCTCGCTCCATGAAGACGATGAAACCGACGACGAAAATCGCCATCACCATGACGGCGAGGATCAGGAAGGTCGAAAGCTGCCCTTGGCGGCCGAGTTCGAGCGTATGAATGATGGCGGCCGGAAAAGCCGCGACAATGCCCGAGAAGATGATGAGCGAAGAGCCGTTGCCGATGCCGCGCGAGGTGATCTGTTCGCCGAGCCACATCAGAAAGACGGTGCCGCCGGTCAGGGTCAGCGTGGTCGTCAGCCGAAAGAAGAAGCCGGGATCCGTGACCACGCCCGCCTGACCTTCGAGGCCGATGGCGATGCCGTAGGCCTGGAAAGCGGCGAGCACCACCGTCAGGTAGCGCGTATATTGGTTGAGAATCTTGCGCCCCGCCTCGCCCTCTTTCTTCAGCGCCTCAAGGGTCGGAAAGACGCTCGTCAGCAGCTGGATGATGATCGAGGCGGAGATGTAGGGCATGATGTTAAGCGCGAAGATCGCCATGCGCTGCACGGCGCCGCCCGAGAACATATTGAAGAGCTGCAGCACGCCCTGGTTGTTGCCGTTGAACGTCGCTTCGAAGGCGGCGGGATCGATGCCGGGCAGCGGAATATAGGTGCCGAGCCGATAGATGATCAGCGCGCCGAGGGTGAACCAGATGCGCTTCTTGAGTTCGTCGGCCTTGGCGAAGGCCCCCCAATTGACATTGGCGGCGAGTTGTTCAGCGGCCGATACCATGAAAAACTCCGCGCGGCGGGCGATTCGCCGTCAAGGCTCGAGAAATATTCAGCGGCTCGCCAAAGGATGTGGGAAACCGGCGGCTCTTCTGCAACGGGCGCATGCCAAGATCCGGTCTAGGCCTCGGCCGGCGGCGCGGCCAAGAGGCGAACGGAGCCCCCCGCCTTCTCGATCGCCGCGAGCGCCGATTTCGACGCCGCCGCGACGTCAAACGCCAACGCCGTCCTGATCTCGCCCATGCCGAGGATTTTGACGCCGTCGCGCCGCTTGGTGCAAAGGCCGGCGGCGAGGAGAGAATCGATCGTCACCGGGTTATCGCGCGCAAGCTTGCCGGCATCGAGCGCCGCCTGGATGCGGCCGAGATTGATCTCGTTATAGTCCTTGGCATGCGGCGGCGTGAAGCCGCGCTTCGGCAGACGCCGGTGCAGCGGCATCTGCCCGCCTTCGAAACCCTTGATACGGACGCCGGTGCGCGCCTTCTGGCCCTTGACGCCGCGTCCGCCGGTCTTGCCCTTGCCCGACCCGATGCCACGGCCGATGCGCATGCGCGCCTTCGCCGCCCCGGCATTATCGGCAATCTCGTTGAGCTTCATGGTTCGATCCTCATGCATTGTCGACGATACGGACGAGATGCGCGACTTTGGCGATCATGCCACGCACCGCGGGCGTGTCGGGCAGATGCGACCGGCGACCGATCTTGTTGAGCCTTAAGCCGATCAAGGTCGTGCGCTGGTCAGCGGGACGACCGATCGGGCTTTTGACCTGTTCGACGGTGAGTTGCGCTTCGCGCTTGCTTTTCGCCATGCCCGCCTCACGCCTCGGCCGCTTCGGCCTCGCCGCCCTGGCGGCGCGACTGCAAGGTCGAGACTTTCATGCCGCGCCGCGCCGCCACGGCGCGCGGTGAATCCTCCTTCTGCAGCGCATCGAAGGTGGCGCGCACCATGTTGTAGGGGTTGGACGAGCCTTGGGATTTGGCCACGACATCATGCATGCCGAGCGTCTCGAAGACGGCGCGCATCGGACCGCCGGCGATGATGCCGGTGCCGGCCGGTGCGGCGCGCAGCACGACGCGGCCCGCGCCGTGGCGACCGGTGACGTCGTGATGCAGCGTGCGGCCTTCGCGCAACGGCACGCGGATCAGGGCGTGCTTGGCCGCTTCCGTCGCTTTGCGGATCGCTTCGGGAACTTCGCGCGCCTTGCCATGGCCGAACCCGACCCTGCCCTTCTGATCGCCGACGACGACCAGCGCGGCGAAGCCGAAGCGCCTTCCGCCCTTCACAACCTTGGCGACACGATTGATGTGGACCAGACGATCCACGAATTCGCTGTCGCGCTCTTCCTTGTCCCGCTCGCGGCGGCCTTCACCTTCACGTGCCATATTTTTCTTCCGTCATCCTCACTTGCGCGGCCGCGCCGCTCGCTTCGGCATCAGATCGTCAATCCGGCTTCGCGCGCGCCTTCGGCCAGCGCCTTGACGCGGCCGTGGTACATGTAGCCGCCGCGATCGAAGACGACTTCTTTGATTCCAGCGCCGAGCGCGCGCTCGGCAATCTGCTTGCCGACCAGCTTCGCCGCCTCGATGGTGGCGCCGGTCTTCAGGCTCTCGCGATTGGCCTTTTCGAGCGAGGAGGCCGAGACGAGCGTGCGCCCCGCCGCGTCGTCGATGATCTGGCAATAAATCTGTTTCGAGGACCTATGCACCGAAAGCCGCGGCCTACCGTAGGCATGCGTCTTGACCGCACGCCTGACGCGCAACTTGCGCCGCATCCCCGCTTTGTCGTGCTTGCCCATAGCGCGTCCTATTTCTTCTTGCCTTCCTTGCGGAAGATGAACTCTCCGACATATTTCACGCCCTTGCCCTTGTAAGGCTCGGGCGGGCGGAAGCCGCGGATCTCGGCGGCGACTTGGCCGACCTTATGTTTGTCGATGCCGGTGATCGTAATCTCGGTCGGCTTGGGCGTCGCAATCGAGATGCCCTGAGGGATCGGAAACGTGATGTCGTGGCTGTAGCCGAGCGAGAGCTGCAGGTTCTTGCCCGCGACCGCCGCCTTATAGCCGACGCCACTGATCTCGAGCTTCTTCTCGAAGCCCTTGGTGACGCCGAGGATCAGATTGGCGAGCATGGCGCGCGTCATGCCCCATTGCGAGCGGGCGCGTTTCGTGTCGTTGCGCGGATCGACCTTGATCTGATTGTCGGCGAAACTCACGGCCACTTCGGCGGGCGCCTCGAAGCGCAATTCGCCCTTGCCGCCCTTGATGGCGACCGTTTGGCCCTCGACCTTGGCGGTGACGCCGCTCGGCAGGGCAACGGGCTTTTTTCCAACGCGAGACATATCCAAATCCTCAGAAGACCTTACAAAGCACTTCGCCGCCGACATTGGCGTCGCGCGCCGCGTGGTCCGCCATGACGCCTTTCGGCGTCGACACGATCGTGATGCCGAGGCCATTGGCGACCTGCGGCATGTCGCCGACCCCGGCATAGACGCGCCGCCCCGGCTTCGAGACGCGTTGCAACTCGTGGATCACCGGCTCGCCATCGTAATATTTGAGCTCGATCTCGAACTCGGTGCGGCCGTTGCCGTATTCCGTCGTCGAATAGCCGCGGATATAGCCCTCTTGCGCCAGCACGTCGAGCACATGGGCGCGCAGCTTCGAGCCCGGCGTATTCACCTTGCCTTTGTGGCGCAGCTGCGCGTTGCGAATGCGGCTCAGCATATCGCCCAGAGGATCGTTCATCGCCATGGCCGCTCCTCCTCACCAGCTCGACTTGACGAGGCCGGGAATGAGACCCCGCGCGCCAAGATCGCGCATCGCCGTCCGCGAACTTGGCGCGCGGGGCCTGATTCCCGGCCTCGTGAAG
>JASHVQ010000085.1 GCA_030044485.1 Methylovirgula sp.
AACTGGTCGGTCCTCTCGGCGCAGGGCGCCGTCGCCGACCAGCTTGGCGATCACGACCAGGCGCAGGCCTATTACGCCGCGGCCTTGAAGATCGTGCCCGATCAGCCCGAGGTTCTCTCCAATCTCGGCCTGTCCTACGCGCTCTCGAAGCAATTGCCTTTGGCCGAATCCACCTTGCGGCAGGCGGCGGCCCAGCCGGGCGCCGACATGCGCGTGCGGCAAAATCTGGCGCTCGTTCTGGCGCTCGAAGGCAAGTTCGACGCCGCCCAGTCCGTGGCGCAAGAAGACCTCTCGCCCGTCGATGCCGCCGAGGACGTCGGCGAAATTCGCGACATGATCGCGCAGGCCGATCCCTGGCAGCAGATCCGCGATCTCGACAACAAGCAGGTCGCCGAGAAAAGGCCGCGCCGCGAGCGGCTCGACGCCAAGCTCGATGTGCCGCGCCCGGCGCCGACGCAGCTCGGCGCGGCCGATCCGCCGCCATAGGCCCCGACCGCGCTGCACCGAAGATCAGTGGGCGGCGGTCACCGTGGTCACCTGGATGATCGCCGGCGTGATGATCACCGCGAAAAGCACCGGCAGGAAAAACAGGATCATCGGCACGGTGAGTTTGGGCGGCAGGGCGGCGGCCTTTTTCTCCGCCTCGCTCATGCGCCGCGTGCGGCTTTCCTGCGAGACGACGCGCAGCGCTTGGCCGAGCGGCGTGCCATAGCGCTCGGCTTGGTTGAGCACGGTGACGATCTGCTTCAGACCATCGACGCCGGTCCGCGTGCCCAAGTTGTCGTAGGCGACGTGCCGGTCGGGCAGGTAAGAGAGTTCCGCCATTGTGAGCGTGAGCTCTTCGGCGAGCGGAATCGATTGGGCGCCGACTTCCTGCGAAACCTTGCGCAGCGCGGCCTCGATCGACATGCCCGATTCGACGCAGATGAGCAGCAGGTCGAGCGCGTCGGGCAGGGCCCGCGTCATCGACTTCTGCCGCTTGGCGATCTGATTGCGGAGATAGAGTTCCGGCGCCTTGATGCCGAGATAGGCGGCGGCGAGCGCCGCGCCGAAATCGGCGGTGAGAGGCCAGCCGAGACCGCTCAGGAAGAAGATGTAGATCAACGCGAAAAGGAAGAGCGCGAGCGGCGTCACCAGGCGGAAGAAGAGAAATCCGACCTCCGCCTGCGGGCCGCGAAAGCCCGCCATGGTCATTTGCTTTTTCGCCTCTTCCGTACCGAGCCATTTCGAAAGGTTGAACCTTTCGACGACCTCTTTCATGTAGGCCTTGGGCTCCTGCCGGAGACTGACTTTCTTTTTGTCGTAGAGCCGCTCGCGCTCGCGAACGCGCAGTCTTTCGCGTTCGTTTGCCACATATTTCATGCGGCGCGCCAGCGTGTCGGTCTGCAGCAGGGGCATGCTGAGGGTGATGATCGTCGCCATCGTCGCAACCGCGACCAGTATGCCGAGGATTGCCTGCCGGTTCCAAAGAGAGAGAAGAAGATCCATCGTCACGCCTCTTGCCCGCCGCCTTTAGAAGTCGAAGCTCACCATCTTCTTCATCACGAAGACGCCGATGGCCATCCAAATCGCCGAAACGCCCATGACGATCTGCCCGGTCTGGGTGGTCCACAGGAGCTCGATGTATCTGGGGCTCGTCAGATAGACCAGACCGCCGACCACGAAGGGCAGCGAACCGATGATGTAGGCGGAGGTGCGCGCCTCGGACGACAGCGCCTTGATCTTGCCCTCCATCTTCTTGCGTTCGCGCAGCACCGTGGAAAGATTGGCGAGCGCTTCCGACAGGCTGCCGCCGGCCTTCTGTTGGATCGCAATGACGATCGAGAAGAAACTCGTTTCGGTAATGGGCACCTGGTTGGCGAGGCGCTCGACGGACTCGGCGACCGACAATCCCATCGTTTGCGTCTCGACGATCTGCCGGAATTCGCCGCGGACCGGCTCGGCAATCTCAATCGCGATGACTCGCAAACAATCGCCTAGCGGCAGGCCGGCCTTCACGCCGCGCACGATAATGTCGATCGCGTCGGGAAAGAGCGCGACGAATTTCTTCAGGCGGCGTTTTTCGAGAAATTTGAGCGTCCACAGTGGCAGTCCCGCCCCGCCGACCAGAGCCGCGGCGAGCGCGATCCACGGATTGCCGCCGAAGACATAGGCCAAGAGCGAGAAAATCAATCCGCAAACACCGGCAAGGATGAAAAACTGGGTCTTCGACATGCTGAGGCCGGCGCGCGTCAGCAGGGCGTCGAGCGTCACGCGCTTGCGGGTGTTGCGCTGTTCGATTTCCTTCAGGCTGTCGGCGATCTGCTTGCGGCGCGCCGCGGCGTCGGCCTGTTTTTCAATCGTCTTGCGCACCGGGCCGGTGGTTAGGGCGCTTTGCCGTCTCTCCGCCTTCCGCTCGCCGCTGAGGAACGGGTAGATCAAGACGAAGCCGATGCCGCCGACCGAAAAGGCCGCGAGCGCGGCCAAGATTAAAACGCGCAGACCCATGCCCTGCTCCATCTGGCTGCGAACGCGCCTCTCATGCTTCGTTCTTCATTTCGCTGGCATCGAGCGCTTGGGCGAGGCGCTCGTCCTCGCCGAAATAGCGGGCTCTCTCCCAGAAGCGTGGCTTGCCCACGCCGGTCGAGCGATGCCGGCCCTTGATGCGGCCGGAGGCGTCTTCCCCCGAAATGTCGTAAACGATCAGGTCCTGGGAAGTGATGACGTCGCCTTCGAGTCCCATGATCTCGGTGACCTGCGTGATGCGGCGCGAGCCGTCGCGCAGGCGCGCCGTCTGAATGATGACGTCGATCGAGGAGACGATCATTTCGCGAATGGTACGTATGGGCAGGGAAAAGCCGCCCATGGTTATCATCGATTCGATACGGCTCAGCGCCTCGCGCGGCGAGTTGGCGTGCACGGTGCCCATCGATCCGTCGTGGCCGGTGTTCATGGCCTGAAGCAGGTCGAAAGCTTCGGGCCCGCGCACCTCGCCGACGATGATGCGTTCGGGACGCATACGCAGGCAGTTGCGGACCAGGTCGCGCATGGTCACGGCTCCGGTGCCCTCGAGGTTGGGGGGGCGCGTTTCGAGCCGCACGACATGCGGCTGCTGCAACTGAAGTTCGGCGGCGTCCTCGCAGGTGATCACGCGCTCGCCGGCATCGATATAATGGGTCAGGCAGTTGAGCAGAGTCGTTTTGCCCGAGCCCGTGCCGCCGGAAATCAGCACGTTGCAGCGGACCCGGCCGATGATTTTCAGGATGTCGCCGCCTTCCGGCGAGATGCAGCCGAAGCGGATCAATTGTTCGAGGGTGAGTTTGTCCTTGCGGAATTTGCGGATCGTCAGCACCGGGCCGTCGATGGCCAGCGGCGGAGCGATGACGTTGACGCGCGAGCCGTCGGCGAGGCGCGCGTCGCAGATCGGCGAGGCTTCGTCGACGCGCCGCCCGACCTGGCTCACCATGCGCTGGCAGATGTTCATGAGCTGCGCATTGTCGCGAAAACGGATGTTGGTCAGCTGGATCTTGCCGGCGACTTCGATATAGGTCTGCATCGCCCCGTTGACCATGATGTCGGCGATCTCGTCGCGTGCCAGCAACGGCTCGAGCGGCCCGTATCCGAGAACGTCGTTGCAGATGTCCTCGAGCAGATCCTCCTGCTCGGAAATGGACATGACGATGTTCTTGATGGTGATGATCTCATTGACGATGTCGCGGATTTCCTCGCGCGCGCTTTCCGCGTCGAGGCGGGCGAGCTGCGACAGATCGATGGCCTCGATCAGCGCCCCGAAGATCATGCTCTTGGTGACGTAATATTCGTCGGAGCGCGGCGCCTCGGCCGCATGCGGAAGGCTCGGCTCGATAATGGTCGGCGGGGTCTTCTTGGCCATGTCGCCGACCCCGCGGAAGGCGGGCACCGCAACCGGCGTCGGCCGAGCCGGCGCGCTTTCGGCGGTACTCGTCCGTTTACCGAACATCAGCTGCTCCTTCTTGGCCGGAGGCAAATCCGGCGATTTCACTCAAATGCGTCAGCCCGACCGAAGGCTTGGCCGGGCGCGACAGGGGATGTCGCCTGGCCGAACGGCCCCTTGCCGATCCGCAAGCCCCAGGAAATCGCGGAAGAATTTAAAAAGACCTACTTCGATCCCCGAAGCTAGGACGCTTTGCTGAGGCCGAGGAGCTTCAGAGGGTCGAGCAGGCCTTTCTTGGGCTTGCGGATCTCGAAACGGCCGGTCACCAGCCGCGCCAGCTCGGCGATCGTCTCGTTGGCTTTGCTGGCCGGTTCGATCTCGGCGATCATCTGGCCGTTATTGGCGGCCGTCCCGAAGAGCTTCGGGTCGAAATGGACGACGCCGGCCGGCTCGAGATCGACAGCCTTGGCGAAATCGGCGAGGGCGATCTCCGGCCGTTTCGGCATGCCGACCAGGTTGAAGACGAGCCTCGGCTTGGCATCGTTGGGCCGGGCCGTGCGCACCGTATCGACCAGGCTCTTGGCATTGCGCAGATTGGCGAGGTCGGGCGCCGCGACAATGATGATCTCGTCGGCGCCGATCAGCATACGCCGCGCCCAGGCCGTCCACATATGCGGCACGTCAAGGACGACACAGGGCGTCGAGGCGCGCAGAATGTCGACAATCGCGTCGAAGGCGGTCTCGGGGAAGTCGTAGACCCGGTCGAGCGTCGCCGGGGCGGCGAGAATTCCGAGCTTGTCGCCGCAGCGCGACAACAGCCGGTCGACGAGGTTGGAATCGACGCGGTCGGGCGCGAAGACCGCCTCGGCTATGCCTTGCGGCGGATCCTGGTTGAAGTCGAGGCCGGCGGTTCCAAAACCGAGGTCGAGATCGACGAGCACCGTCTGAATGTCGTGGTCGCGCGGGATCGACCAGGCGACGTTATGGGCCAGGGTCGAAGCGCCGACGCCGCCCTTGGCGCCGGCAAAGGCGATGGTCTTGCCGACCGGATCCGCCCCGGCGCTGCTGTAGAGATGCGAAACGGTGCGGATGAAATCGATGACCGCAAACGGCATCACCAGATATTCGCTGACGCCGCGCGCCATCAGCTCGCGGTAGAGGACGATATCGTTCATGCGTCCGGCGACGACCACTTTGGTGCCGGGGTCGCAGAACTCGGCGAGGGCATGCAGGTATTCGAAGAGTTCTTCGCGCTTGGCGGTCGATTCCAGAAAGATCACGTTGGGCGTGGCGGCGGCGCGATAGGCTTCGATCGCGGCCGCGGCGCCGCCCATGTTGACCTTGACGTGCGCCTTCTCCATCCGCCGGTCGGAAATCGCCTGCTGGATGACCTGCGCGACGTCCGGCGTCTCGCAAAACGCCTGCATCGAAATGCGCGGGACGGGGGCGATCTGATTAGGCGCCGAATCCGAAGACGCGGTCATCACTCGGTCCCCACCGTGCTGATCGACGTGTTCTTGACCTTCCAATCCGTGCTCGGGTCGTTGCCCTTGCGGATTTCCGAGATGCCGCGGTCGCGCATCTGCGTGTCGGCCGGATCGTCGGCGCGCGGTCCGACCAGGTCGCGCGGATCGGCGGTCTGCTCGGCAAGCATGCTCTGATAGGAGCAGCCGAAGTTCCAATAGGGCTTGTTCTCCCAGCCTTGGACCGAACTGCCGGAGGCAAGGTCGCTCGGCCATTGCCCGCAAGGATCGGCGACCCGCGCCTTGAGCCCGACGAACGTCAGACGGATCGGCGAGGCAAGATCGGGGTTCATCACCGGGTAGCTGGTAATGCGCACGGGCGCCGCGGCGCCGCCCGCCGCCAAGGCGTCGCGAATGGCGCCGATCGTTTCATTGGGTCTTATGCTCCCGCCCCGCGTCGGCACGAAAATATTGATCGGCCCCTGCCCGCTGCCGCGATAGAGAGCGGCGAATTCCATGACCTGGGCTTGAGTGCGGCGATCGAGGCCGATGCCGGCCGGCGGCGGGAAAATATCGAGCTTTCGGGATTCTTCGGCGAGCACGATCGGATGGCGGTTGCGGTAATCGTCCATCGGGACCGATGAGGTGCTCATCCGGTCGATGTCGGCGCAGCCGCCAAGGATCGCGCAAAGGCCGAGCGGCAGGAGGAGCGCTCCTGGATGCGCGCGGCGGACGGGAAGGGGCGTGTCTCTTTCGGTCGGCATGGCGGTCTCGTTGATCTGCGCTTTCAATCGGCGCTCCGGGCCGGCGGTTGATTCTTCAGTCGAGGATAAAGCCGATACGCCCTTTGAAGGTCTTGACCGCTTCGGGGTTGTTGGGTGACGCGTAGAGACGGTTGATACGGCCGAGCAGCCAGGCCTGCGGATCGCTTGAATCCGCGAACCCGTCGTCGGGTTTGGGAAGATCGGCGACGCTCGTGGCGCGCACCAGATACGGGGTGACGACGATCAATAGTTCCGTTTCTTCCTTCTGGTAGTCGCGCGAGCGGAACAGCGTGCCGAGGATCGGCAAATTCATCAAACCGGGGAATCCGTTGATGACCTGCTCCGTCGTCGTCTGCAGGAGGCCGGCGGAAGCGATCGAGCCGCCGGAGGGAAGTTCGACGGTCGTCTCGTTCTTGCGGGTACGCAGGCCGGGAACGACGACGCCCTGAATATTGACCGAGGTCTGGTAGTCGAGCTCGGTGACTTCGGTGGCGAGATGCAGGAGGATGCGCCCTTCCGAGAGCACGATGGGCGAGAAATTCAGCGTGATGCCGTAAGGCTGATAAGTCGCGCCGCCCGGGCTGCAGTTGGTCACCGTGCCATTCGTCGTGCACACCGGCGCGCTGGGAATAGGCACTTCGCCGCCGACCGTGAATTTGGCGGATTCTCCGGAAACGGCGGATACGGTGGGCTCGGCGAGCGTATGGGCGACGCCATAGCGTTCGAAAGCCTGCAGCGTGGCGCTCACCGTGTTGCTCGGGTTGCTGAGTGTAATTCCGGACGATTGGCCGCTCGCCGACGTGGCGATCACCCCGTTGATTCCGAAGGGATTATACTGGGTAAACGGCCCCCAGGTGGCGGACGTGAGGCCAAGCTGCTTGGCAACGTCGCGGCGGATTTCGGCG